>CALAVE010000057.1 GCA_937892215.1 uncultured Porphyromonadaceae bacterium | reverse complement strand
TCGCCATAGCCCGCTATGCCTTCGACAATCTCTTCGCAATCTTCCCAAAATAAAAACTGTTCTGACATAAATCCTAATGACCGAATCGGGATTATTTGAGTTTGGGGGCGAGGAAAGTGGCTGTGTACCCTTTGTTAGCAGCCACAATTTCCTCGGGAGTACCGCAAGCGACAATATTACCACCTTGCTCACCACCTTCGGGGCCGAGGTCGATTATATAGTCAGCACACTTGATGACATCCAAGTTGTGTTCAATAATCACTACAGTATGTCCCTGTGAAATAAGCTGACTGAACGACTTGAGCAAAGTGTTTATGTCGTGGAAATGAAGTCCGGTGGTGGGCTCGTCGAAAATGAACATGGTCTTTCCACGCTTTTCTCCGCTAAGGTAATATGCGAGCTTCACGCGCTGGTTCTCACCGCCAGACAGCGTGGAAGAAGACTGGCCCAACTTAATGTACCCGAGGCCCACGTCCTGCAGAGGTTTAAGCTTGTTGACAATTCGTTTTTCGGTATTTGAACGCGACTCAGAAAAGAACTCAATGGCCTGATTGACGGTCATATCCAGGATGTCGTAGATGTTCTTGCCACGAACGGTTACTTCGAGAGCGTTACGACTGAAACGCTTGCCATGACATGCCTCACAAGTGAGCGAGATGTCGGCCATGAACTGCATTTCGATGTTAATCACACCTTCACCCTTACATTCCTCACAGCGCCCGCCCTGAGAGTTGAAAGAGAAGAATCCGGGAGCGTATCCCATCTGCTTGGATAGTTGCTGGTCGGCAAAAAGAGCGCGTATTTCGTCGAAAGCCTTGAGATAAGTTGCAGGATTGCTTCTTGTGGATTTACCGATAGGGTTCTGGTCAACAAATTCAACAGCCGAAAGGAGTTGCAAGTCACCGTCAAGTCCCGAATGAACACCCGGAGCATCAACGTTGTCGCCGAAGTGGCGAGCCAGAGAGCGGTAAAGGATGTTGCTGACAAGAGAAGACTTACCGGAGCCGCTAACCCCCGTAACAACCGTCATTACACCCAGAGGGAAGCGCACGTCGATATTCTTGAGGTTATTCTCTGCTGCGCCACGTAACCGTATGTAACTGTTCCACTTGCGGCGGTGCGATGGGAGAGGGATGGAGAGAGTGCCATTAAGGTACTTAAGCGTGTAGCTTCGAGACTCAGACGTGAACTGAGCAGGCACGCCGCAGAAAACCACCTCGCCACCATGTCGGCCCGCTTCAGGACCGATGTCGATAAGATAATCGGCAGTGCGGATAATATCCTCATCATGTTCAACGACAACCACGGTGTTGCCAAGTTGCTGTAACATACGCAGAACCTTGATGAGCTTGTGCGTGTCGCGTGAATGGAGGCCAATGCTGGGCTCATCCAGGATATAGATAGACCCCACGAGCGAACTGCCGAGCGAAGTGGCCAGATTGATGCGCTGACTTTCGCCGCCGGAGAGAGACGAGGATAGACGGTTGAGAGTGAGATATCCCAAACCGACATCGTTCAGGAAAGAAAGCCGATTATTGATTTCAACGAGAAGTCGCTTGGCGACAGCACGCTGATTAACATCAAGTTTAATATCGGCAAACCATGTGGCAAGGTCGGAGATAGGCATCTGCACAAGGTCGCCGATAGACTTGCCGCAAATCTTCACGTAAGAAGCCTCTGGCTTGAGGCGAGAGCCGTGACAAGTGGGGCAAACGGTCTTTCCACGGTATCGGGCAAGCATAACCCGATATTGAATACTATAAGATTTCTGCTTGACAAATTCAAAGAAAGCATCAATTCCTCCCCATCTGTCGTCGCCGGAGCCGTGCCACAAGAGGTTCTTCTGCTGCTGAGACAACTCAAAGTAAGGACGGTGAATGGGGAAATTGAAAGAAGATGCAAGTTTTATGAAATATCGCTTCCATTCACCCATAGCCGGTCCGCGCCAGCACATGACAGCGTCGTCGTAAACAGAGAGAGATTTGTCCGGGATAACGAGATTCTCATCGATGCCAATGACTTTGCCAAAACCCTCGCAAGTGGGACATGCACCGATGGGATTATTGAAATTGAACATCAGGTCGTTCGGCTCAGTGAACGAGATGCCGTCGGCTTCAAAGCGCTTAGAGAACGAATGAGTGAGAGTCTTGCCGTCGTCGGTCCAAACCATAAGCAGGCACTCATCACGTCCTTCGTAGAAAGCAGTCGCAAGCGAATCGAGGATTCGCATTTCATCCTCATGTGTCCGCGAGGAGGCAAATCGGTCGATAAGAAGATGTGCCGAATGTTCGTCACAAGACACCTTACCACTAATGACATCAGCAATCTGCACGAAATCGCCGTTCAGTTCAAGTCGAGAATAGCCCCCCTTGAGCAAGACGTCGAGTTGAGCGCAGAAATCGCGGTCGGCAGACAAGATTATGGGAGCCAGGAGAGCCATACGAGTACCGAGAGGGTAAGAATTGATGGTATTAACAACATCTTTCCCTGTGTGTTTTTTCACAAGTTGCCCCGAAACAGGGGAGTAAGTGAGTCCAATCTTGGCGAAAAGCAACCGCAAGTAGTCGTAGATTTCGGTGGAAGTGCCAACGGTACTTCTGGAATTGCGAGTGTTCACTTTCTGTTCGATGGCAATGGCAGGAGGAAGCCCCTTGATGAAATCACATTCAGGCTTGGACATTCGTCCGAGGAACTGGCGCGCGTAAGAAGAAAGACTTTCTACGTATCTGCGTTGTCCCTCGGCATAAAGAGTGTCGAAGGCGAGCGAAGATTTTCCGGAGCCGGAAAGCCCAGTGATTACGACAAGCTTATTACGGGGGATGTCAAGGGAAATGTTTTTCAGGTTATTGACCCTTGCACCTCTTATGCTTATAAATTTATTTTCGGCCATAAAAACATCATCGAAATTATTAGAACGGCAAAATTACAAAAAATATGCTTAATTCCAGTTGTAATTAAATAGTGAAAAAAAATGATGAAAAATTTGGAGAATTGAAAAAGAGTGATTTAATTTGCAATTAGGAATAACTAAAAAACAGGAATTATGAGACCACTTAACATTTTACTTGCAGTAATAGGCGGAGCAATAGCAGGCGCCGCTTTGGGCCTACTTTTCGCGCCCGAGAGAGGAGACGAGACACGTAACCGGATTGCAGAGTTGCTTAAGAGTAAGGGCATAAACTTGCCCGGCAAAAAGCTTGACGACCTTGTGGATGACATCACACGCGAGATAAAGACGGCGGAGCCGGAAGCATAATTAACTAACTAAAAAAAACAGAAAGTAAGATGAGATCACTTAGTGTATTATACGCATTTCTGGGTGGTGCGATAGTGGGTTGTGCGGCAGCATTGCTGTTTGCACCCGAAAAAGGGAGCGACCTGCGCGCCCGCATCAAGGACATCCTGAAGAAGAAAGGGATAGACTTCACCGACGACGAAGTGGAGCAGCTTGTGGAGCAAATCAGTGCTCAGATTGAGCAGTAACCGATGGACGAGACAGACATAAAGAAAACGTGGGTTGAGGTCAAGGATTACCTTGCGCTACACTTAGACTACGGCAAACTCACCGCGGTGGAGAAGTTGTCGGTGCTACTGTCGGCAGTTGCACTGTTTGCGGTGTTGCTTGTTATCTGCATCTTTGTGATATTCATAATAGCACTTGGGCTGGTGCTGTGGCTTGCCAACGTGTTAGGCTCTTACTGGATAGCGCTGCTACTGGTAGCCCTAATCTTGCTTGGGCTAATTGCGACTGTATTCTATATGCGCAAGCAATGGATCACCGACCCTGTGACCCGCTTTGTGACAAGACTGTTTTTAACCCCTGAAGATCTGGACAATGAAAAGAAGAGAAACACCTGAAGAATCAGGAAACTGGCAGGGTCTGACCCTGGAGCAGCTCCGTTACCGGCGCGCACTGTCGGCAGTGAAACTTGAAGCCGGCAAGGAGCGTATCACCAACTTCATGGGCGACACCAAGGAGAAGGTGGAAAAAGGCGGGCTACGCGGCCTCTTGTTCAGCAACAAGATGGTGGGCAGGCTAAAGTGGGTGGACTATCTGATTCTGGGTTATCAGGTGACACGAGGTTTCTCAAAGTTGAGGCGCCGCTTCAAATAGCAAAGCATAATTACGCCTGTGCTGAAGCAAGAAGCCGAGCATGGGCGTATTTTTTTTATTTATAAGAACCATAATTACATTCAAAAATTAAACCAGATAAGTTTATGAAACGATACCTGACACTACTGATTATGTGGAGCGTGGGGCTGGCAATGATGAATGCCGGTACCATAAGTGAGAATCAGGCACGAGAAATAGCCAATGGCTTTTTCAGCACGAAAATGCTGGGAAAGGTTGCGTCGGAGCGTGCCGTGAAAAAAGCTCCGATGAGTGGAACGCTACAGAGTACATCGGCCGCCTATTATGTGTTCAACACATCGGCGAACGACGCCTGGGTGATAGTGGCCGGAGATGACTGCTCGGATGAAATACTGGCATACGGCGACGAAGGCGGATTCGACGTGAACAATGTGCCGACAAACGTGCAGTGGTGGCTTGACCAGTATGCCGCACAGATGACTGTGGTGGCAAAAGATGGCACCCCCAGGGCAAAAGTAAAGGCACAAGCGAGCACAACAAAGAATAAAATTCCCACAATGCTCACTTGCCGTTGGGACCAGGACTCGCCGTTCAACAATAAATGCCCACAAATTAATGGTGAATATTGCCTGACGGGGTGTGTGGCGACCGCCATGGCTCAAATGATGTACTACCACAAGTGGCCGCCTCAAGTGCCGGCATTATCAAGTTATACGACCAGCAGCGGTCTTGCTGTGGGCTCAAGAGGCGACATCACACTCGACTGGAGCGCGATGAAAGATTTCTATGTAAACGGAGAGACAGGAGCGAGTGTGGATGCCGTGGCCGACCTGATGCGCAGCTGCGGCCAAGCGGTGGAGATGAACTACGGTGTTAACGCATCGGGGGCAACCGCATTCCTTGCCGATGTTCTTGTGGGCATATTTCAATATTCACCTAAGGTGAGAAATGTGATGCATGACTATGTGGGAGAAGAAGAGTGGGAGAATATTATCTACAGTGAACTGCGCGCAAAGCGCCCTGTGCTGTTTGCCGGCTCGAAATTGAGCGGAGGGCATGAGTTTGTGTGCGACGGTTACGATGGAGAAGGCTTATACCACATCAACTGGGGCTGGCGAGGTTCATTTAACGGTTATTACAAGCTAAACGTTTTGTGCCCGTCTGGAGGAGGTTCGGGCAGCATCAGTGGTGCTGACGGATATGTTCGAGGTTTGAATATGATTGTAGGCATAGAGCCGAATACTGAATCAAATGCTGTGAATGGAGTTGTGGTGAGCAGTGTATCGGTCACCACCCAGTCAGTTATTCGTTCGGGAAAAACAGAAAATTTCAGCGATGTGGAGGTGTCATGCGGCTTCTATAATCTGATGGGAGGGCAGACAGAATGCATGCTTGGTTGGGCACTTTATAATGGTGATGAGTTGCTGCAAGTACTTGATTACGGTGGCCTTACTGACTGGGGATACCTATATGGATGCTCATATCCAGCAACACTGAGTTTTGGCGCAGGAATGGGCCCCGGGACCTACCGTTTAGTGCCAGTAGTGAGCGAAGGGGATGAGAATGGTCCATGGCGCCCTGCTGACGGAAGCGATGTGACATACATAGAAGCAACAATAGAGGCAGTAAGCAGAACCGATAGAGCGGGTAAAGCATTGGTGCTCACGCCCAAGGGTGCGACCGACTCGGGTAGTGGCGCTCTTGAGACGAATTACTCACTCAACTATTCCGATTTTACCGTGGCTCCAAATCCGAACAAAGTCATTGAAGTGATGTTAAATCTGAGCAATTCTGGCACTGTGGACTTCGGTAACATCTATATGACGGTGAACGGCTCACTCACCACTGTGGCCGCGGCCAATATAAAACCAGGAGAAAGTGGTGATGTGTATCTACACTTTGTGGTGAACTCTACCGGCACATATACATTGAAGTTCTATACAGAATCGGGTTGCGTGAATGAGCTGGCGACCAAGGTTGTGGACGTGGTTAACGCGGCGGCTGCGACCCTAACAGCCAGTTTCGTAAGTCTGGACGACTGTGATCCGAGCACATATATAGTGGATAGTGATGTCTTCCACATGAAAGTGAATATTAACAACACGGGAAGTGATGTGTATCGTGACCAGATTCGCTTACGGCTTATACGAAAAATAGAGGATTCCCAGTACGGTAATTTGTACGGAGTTAAGATTCAGCCGGTGAGCATAGCCAGTGGCGGCTCGGTACAGGTGGAATGCGAGTTCAAAGAGCTTCCGGCAGGTGATTATTATGTGCGCGTAGAATATTACTCTGAGAGTGATTACGTGACGGCAGTGTCGTGGGGGTATTTCAAGATAACAGGAAAGACGACTCCAGAACTTGCTTTAGGTGACGTGAACGGAGACGGCAACGTTGACGTGAGCGATGCCGTGTCGCTTGCAAACTACGTAATGGGAGAAATCCCCGAGAAATTTTATATTGAAGTGGCAGACGTGAATGATAGCGGTAGCGTGGATGTGAGCGATGTGGTGTCGCTGGCCGGAATGGTGATGGGCTCATAAGAAAGCGACACCGCTAAAAATAGTGAAAGTGTCACCTGTGGCTTACGGTTGCGGGTGACACTTATTTTGCGATAGTCATAAGTGAGGTGTAGGAGGAGAGTCTCACCAAGATTTTATGGGAAATTCTGTCATGAAAGGGTGAAAATAGTAGCAAATTTATAGTTTTTTAACACGGCAACCGCATCAAAATATTCACTAAATAGTCAATGATTTTGAATTGCAATT
>CALAVE010000056.1 GCA_937892215.1 uncultured Porphyromonadaceae bacterium | reverse complement strand
CTCGGGTGAGAGAAGACGAACAGCAGCTCATAAGTTCCGAACTCAAACCTCCAGTTGCCGAGATAAGTTTTCCTCCGACCCGCTCAAATCGGAGAAGTGAAGAAAACAGAAAACAATTGGTCATCAGACCGCATAAAACGCGAAAAGCCATGAAAAACACAAAACACAACGAAGGAATGAAGTGGTTCACGCTTGATGAACTCACACGAAGCGAGACGGCCCGAAGGTTGCGGATTGACAACCGGCCCGACGGCGTGGTGGTGAAGAACCTGAAAGAACTGGTGCGTAACGTGCTGGACCCGGCACGAGAGATGTGGGGCGGCTCCATCAGGGTTACGAGCGGATACCGCTGCACGGCACTGAATGCCGCGGTGGGCGGCGCCAGGAACAGTCAGCACATCACCGGGCGCGCGGCCGACATAACGGTGGGCAGCAAGGCGGCTAACGAACGCCTGTTCGAGATGATACGCCTGAGCGCCCTACCCTACGACCAACTGATTAATGAGCGAGATTTCTCGTGGCTCCACGTGAGTTACGCGCCTTGCGGGCGCCGCCAAGTGCTGGCACTATGAGGAAGAGCGTCACCGCAATCTTTCAAAAGTATAACCAAGGATGAGTGAAGGCGGGTTTAACCGCGAAGGGATGCGAAGGGACGCGAAATTATGAGGTCGCCGCCGGCGACTTTTCGGTGGATTGCGTGTACCCCCAGTGTCGCTGCCACTGGGGGTTACTCAGAGGTCGCCCTCACGGGCGAAGCAACAGTGCGACGTGGCCGTTGCGTCTATTTCGACCACGATGCCTATTGGCTACCGGCTCGCCCCGACCAGCTGACCCCTGTAAGCAATGGAGCCGGTGAGGAAGCAGCAATGATGAAACAATTCCGCGAGATTAAGGCAAAGCACCCCGACGCGATACTGCTGTTCCGTGTGGGCGACTTCTACGAAGCCTACGAGGATGATGCTAAGGTGCTGAACAAGGTTTGCGGCATTACGCTTACTTGCCGCACTGCGGCTGATGATAGCAAAACACGCATGGCCGCGTTCCCACACCACGCGCTCGACACCTACCTGCCCCGGCTCGTTCGCGCCGGCTCCCGGGTGGCTATCTGCGACCAACTGGAAGCACCCAAGCCCTCAGTGAAGCGCGGCATAACAGAACTGGTGACACCTAAACAAGTACTATAACCACTTAACACTTACAATTATGACTAAGGAAACAATTCAAGAAATTGCCGATTTGATAACGGCAAGAACAATCTTTGCCACAAAAGAAGTATTAACCGCTGAGGAGGTAGCCCGATATTTAGGGATTTCAAAAAGTTACCTCTACAAATTGACTATGAGGCGAGAAATACCACACTACAAGCCATTAGGCAAGATGTGTTATTTCAACCGCCGAGAACTTGAAGCATGGTTGCAGACAAACAAAGTAAAGGTTGAACACGCACCCGATTTCGAGGACTTCGAGTAGCGTCATTTTCGGGGCTGGCGCCGGAAAAACCCAGCCCCGATTTTGCAGTTTCAATTTTAATCACTAACTTAGCCAACGAAAACGAAAACATGTAGTATCATGGCCAAATTAAGATTAAAAACATCAGCTATATTGGAAACCAATGCAACGGAAGAATATCGTTTTGATTTAGGCTTCTATGTCTTCCCAGAAGCAGACTATATGGTTGCTTTCTGCCCATCACTGGACATAAGCACAAGTGGAAAGGATTTCAACGATGCGGTCAAAAATTTTTATGAGCGTTTCCAACTCTATATTGAAACTTGCATGGAGATGGGAACACTCTGGAAAGACTTAATGGCCCACGGATGGAAAGTAACTGAAACAAGAATTACGCCACCTTCAGACGTGAATTTATTGAGGACTAAGGAAGTTAATCGCATACTTCGTTCTCCTAAATATGAAAAAATGTCGGCTTCTGTGCGCATACCTGCAATGTAAATGAAGAAGTTGTCAAACATAACAATAGCTGAGTTTCGTTCTGCATTGAAAGCTCTTGGTGCTGTGTACGATAGGACTAAAGGCGGACATGAGAGTTGGAAAAAAGAAGGTCTTAATAGAACCATCGTTTTTCAAACACATAAAGACCCAATTCCCGAGTTTGTTGTTAAGAATGCATTGCGCGACTTGGGAATTTCTCGTGAAGATTTCCTTGAGCTAATTGAAAAAATTTAATCTACCAAACCTGGGCGACAACTCGCCCACTAAACCGAATGAATGATGACAGACGAAGCTATAAAAGCGCTTGAAATAGAGGCTATTGAGTTCGAAAAGCATTTATTTGATAAATCTGCCGTAATAGATGTTAAGTTCCTTTGCGAGGAAAATAAGATACTATATTTCACTCCATTCTATAAGCCAAGTATTACAGGCGGATATGGGTTGCCCCATTTGCTCGCTTACAGTAATGGGAGATTTTCAGAAACCTCTCCTGACACTTATTTTAGACTTTCGCTTTGACAAAGCAGTCAGCGAAGTTAGGGTCAACAAGTTTGTCATCTATTCGCATCATCCAACAATTATTTGCATTGGCTTTACTTTCCCAAAGGTCAAGCCATTTCTTTTTCCCGCTTTGTGGGTCGTAGTAAATGAGATTGCCCTCTTTTGTAAATTCTACTGTCGTAAAATGGCCGCCTCCATTTTTCCACCCTAATCGGACCATATAAACACCAGGCTCGTCAGCATTAGTCTCAATAAACGATTTAAGCGACCAAGACTGGTTCCATGCTCGACCTTTAACCCAATCATTATAACGCATTACTTCATTATCCATGTAGTTAATGGTAGTTCCGTCTGAGCGTTGCCATATTTGGCAACCATTTTGATAAAGGCTATAAACCCTTCCTTCCCCTTCAACCCATTTTCCTGCAGTAATATTAAAGCCTCTACGGCGAAGTAAGTATGTTGGCACGCATGTAGCGCAGTTCATACTATAGTCCTTAACCTTGGGGGCAAACTCTGGATTTACATGGCTTCCGTCTGCTTCGGTAAAATTCATTATCTTGCCCTGCGTTACAGGCATAACCTTATTCAACTCACGTATGTTGGCTCGCAGTTCCTTTGTAAATTTCGCATTCTTCTTGTTGAACTTCATCGCTGCCTCATACTCGGCATAGGTCTTGTAAGGCATTCGCGAAGCATAGAGTTTTATGTAGTCTTTGGGAATGTACTTCTCATTGTCAAGTAGGAAATACGGCACGGAGTACTGCGTTTTTGCTCTTTCCCAGTTATCTTTTAACCAATCAAACCACTCGCGCGGTGGCATTGTGACAGCATTTTCGCTGGTGTCGGCCGGTTCTTCGCCCTGCATGATGCGCTGGTTGTCGGCGGCCAGTTCCTCCG
>CALAVE010000055.1 GCA_937892215.1 uncultured Porphyromonadaceae bacterium | reverse complement strand
TTTGTTCCTCAGGATGTTATAAAGTTTGTTAAACTAAAGTGCTGCGGAATTAAGGTTTATCGGTAAGGTCAGGCGTAACGCAAGAATAATTAGTGCTGTTGAGAAAATGCGTTGCGCCCATGCTTTTGCCCGGCATGGGCTTTTTTGACCCTGAATGTATGTTGTAAAACATATTTGGGGCTTCAAATGTTAAAAATAGCCCCAAATTTGAAGTTATTTGGTCAATAATTTTGTTGATTGATAGATAGTGTTTAATTTTGCAAGGCATTATATACATTATTGAACGATATAAGTTACAACCATGTTCAGAAATATAATAAAGAACGTCTCAACCTTAGTTGTTGTAGGTAAATGGAATATTCATATTTTCTCGCCCGAATGGGTAAAGAATAACGTATTCGGAGGTGAAGATATGAATGTTGAGGTTGCTTTGCCTGTTGGACCATATCAATTTAGCAATGAGCAATTCAAACTTACCGTTTCCTCTAATCGCATTCATTTTGAGATGTTGTCGGTTAACGAAGACACTGAAATCACTGTAGTTTCGGTGCTCCGAACGATTTTAAGACTACTCAACCAAACACCAGTTTCTGCTTTCGGTTTCAACTATGTATTTGAAACTGATGCCGAGTTGAACCGATATTTTCTTGATTTCGGCGAAGACAAGGAACAAAATAATCCGTTTGAGAAAGTGACGATTAAGCGCGAGGTAAGGTGGTCATTCATTGATGAAAGCGAAAAGTCAATGAATGTTCAACTGCATGAAGCGCCTGAAAACAGTTTTCGCATCGTCGTAAATTGCGATTATCCAATTAACAACTGTCTTGACATTATGTCTTATATTGATGATGATGAAATAATCTCTCATAAGAGAAAAGAGTGCGAGACTTTCATAACAAATAAACTAAATATCAATAAAGAAAATTGACATGAATTGGGCAGACAATGAAAGTATGACTTGTTTTGATGAGAACCCTCGTTTTCGTCAAGTCCCTGACACCATGTTTAAGCGTGATCAAATACACGAAACATTATCGTGCGAGGGTGAAGACAAGTTTGAAAATATCGGTAATAATTCTCAACTCATTCAAAATTATCCTGCGATACAAAAATATAACGTTGTGTCTGTGTTTGATGTGGCTTGCTATGTTTTGTATCAAATCAAGCAATGCACAACCATGAAACTGCAAAAGTTGTTATACTATTGTCAGGCTTGGTATTTGGTTTGGAATGACAAGCCGTTGTTTCGCGAGAATATTGAGGCGTGGGCAAATGGTCCTGTTGTTCGCGAACTTTATAACTTTCACAAAGGTTTATTTAATATTGATGAAAGTATGATGAGTTTGGGAAATCCCAACCATTTATCTAAAGAGCAGAAAGACGATATCGATAGCGTATTAAAAGCGTATAAGGATAAATCATCTCAATGGCTGATTGACCAAACACATTCCGAACGTCCTTGGCGTGATGCACGCCGTGGTATGCAACCGAATGAACGCGGTCATAAGATTATCACCCACGCTGCAATGGCAGAATACTACTCGTCATTGTATGAGCAAGAAAAATAGGCATCAAAAAGCAGTACCGCAGACAGCGACTTCGAGGAGCGGGAGCAAAAAGGCTCCTGTAATCCCTCAAAGATTTTCTCCTGATCAACTTAAACCATCATGGAGATTTAGACGCTTTGATGCAGAATGTGATAAATGGGGGGTGTCCACACTAACAGACAACCTTAAGAAAGTACTTGATTACCTAAGTAGTTACGAGGGTAAAACATGGGAAGAAATCAAAAAAATGACCCATGATAATGGAAAGACAAAAAATCATACCGTCAGTAGAGACGCTTTGACTCGTCCTGCCATAAAACGGCTTAATAAAATTAAGTATGACGATATAGAGGAAGTCTTTTCTTTGCGCTTCGAGAATTTGTTTCGCATAATAGGTATTCGAGATGAAGGTATCCTTGACATTTTATGGATAGATCCAAAACATGAGATTTGCCAAACATCTCACTGATTTGCAAAGACACAGCCCCTGCTCGTCGCGAGTGGGGCTGTTCGTTTCTATACCTTATATAAATCGCCTCACGAGGGCGAACAATGGCTTTCGGAAGATTACTCCGACACTTAATGCAGTCGCGCCCAGTAGCCACCAAAACGCATCCATGCGGAACTTCTCCCATGGCGTGAGTTTCTTTTCCACCGGCACAGGAACCTCGACACGTTTATCTTTGTGGATGACCTGAGTTTTCGTTTCCACCGGCTTCTCAAACGGAACCGGCACACTCTGCGGCTTGGTTTCCAGCTTGTGCGACAGCGTGCCGTCTTTGTTCACCTTGACTTGGCTCATGGCATAGTCATTCTCAAGCACGCTCGTTGAGTCATGCGTCACGATCTGCGCCGTCTGCACCGGCACGTCGAAGTACAACGTGTCATGGACGAAGTGGATGCTGTCGTGCGTTTCTATGAATAATGTTAGTTAATGGTGCGGATAGGAAACGCTTGTTTCCTACCCTCTTTTGCCGGCTGATTTTCTAAGCGTATTCCACCGCTCCCTTAGACCAAGCGGCTAAATCGTCAATCAGCCACATCTCAATCTCTTCAAGACTATTGCCGTTCCAATAGTCCTCGGAACAACCACTAAACTTCAAGAATTGGTCTTTTTCCAACCAGCAGATGCCCTCACTCTTGTGGTCGTATTCAGCACTGAATGACACAACACCGTAATAATCAAACGAATAGGACATTATTTTGATGTCCGCTGTCATGAACTTCTGTGCTATCTTTCCAATGGTTTCATCGGAAAGATACACCGCAAGGTAATATATATCCACATCGTGGATATTCGGGCAGAAAGCCCATTCCTCTTCCCAGTGGCCATTATGCACATCACCATCATAGCCCACCCAAGTGGGCTGCCAAGTCCACAAAATCCACTCTTTTCGTGAGCGGTCGTAGGACAACGCATTGTCGTAATCATGCGCGTCGCTCTTGTAGTTGTCCTTTAGAGCATTGATGATTTTTTTGTTATCACCAAAACGCAGCAAATAACGGAGCAGAGCCGCGGCTGAACCCGATTTCGTTTTAAGCTCATGGTGTTCCATGATGGAGTAGTCTCTTGACCAGTCCTCACAATGCAAGGGCTCGTCTGTCCAATAACGTGGGCTTTCTGCATAAAAGGTGATTCTCTGAGAGCCTTCCTTTTTAATCATTGTTTTTTCTTTTGTCATAATCTGTGAATTTTAAGTGAATAATGTTAGTCCCCAGAATGCGGTTTCCCACAATCTGAGAGTCAGTTACAGGACTGGGCCTTTGATGCAGTTTGCAGCCCAGAAAGTGTCCCCATTAAGGTGAGGAAAATCGGTCTTAACTCGTACTGCATTCTCGTCAAGGATTTCAGTTACTTCACGCTCAATAACGCGCGTCCCTGATTGAGTCACAATAAGGAATTGGTAAGTGTAACCAACTTTGATAACAATTCCGCGAGAATTAACAATTTTACTTGCCATGTGTCATTATTTTTATTGGTTTAACAAAAGTGTTGATGAATAAAAAGTTTCCTGAACAGGTTTTCTCCCGAACAGGAATCCAAGTCGGAAGTCAGAAAGACTTAATAGGCCGTCCACCCTTTAGTTTCAAATTCCCACTGGTGAAACCGGCTACTTATGAGCCAAAGAGCATCATCAAGAGCGTGTTCCCTCTGGTGGAAAATATCATAGGAATTAAGCCCGAAATGTTTCACGTATTTCAGTGAGAAATACGGCAAGTCATAAAAGGCTTGTTCCTTGTGCCTCCAGCCGAAGAATTTTTTGAGGTCTAAACAATCGCCATTCCAGAAAGATTTCAGGAACGAGTGTTCATCGGCAATTTTCTGGTACCAATCCTCAATCTCAGCCATGTTGTCTGAGAAGTTGAGATTAGGCATTGCTTTGTAGAAGTCAGAAAGGCTTACAAACGGTTGATTTTTTGTTTTCATATTGTGAATTTTTAATTGGTTAAAGATTGTGTTTCAGGGCATCGCAAAATGCCGTGAAACAAGCCATTTAGGATTCGCAGTAACGTGAGACGTACTCGGCAAACGCTGTTGGGGATTCAAATTTCTCCCAATCTTCACCGTGGATTTCTTCCAAAAGTTCCATGTAACCGTCGCAATAATCTGACACATCTTGGTCCCAAACGTCGAAAGAGTTACGATAGTCTGCGAGATACACAGAGCCGATGCAAATTTCCCGTCTCAAATCTTCCAATTCAGAGAACGATAACCGGGTGATGTTTTGGCATGGCTCAAGGTCCCAAATCTGCACTTGCGATACGTTGCCAAATTCGTCAATTACCTTTACGAACCCATTAATATCTTCCGGCGAACAAAATTGCCCATTTTCAAGCCGGGGTTTAGACAAGATTTTGACTTTCTTGCGGCACGTGTAACGCTCTCCGAATTGATTCCTTTTTTGGAAGGTTTCAAGGGCTTCATGCCCAATTTTCACGAAATCGCTGTTTGATAAATTCTTTGCCATAATGTTGATTGTTTTTAAGAGTGAACAATTGCCGTCCTAAAGATGTTTCCACCTTTAGGACAAGTTTTTAGCCGTTTACGTACTCGCTAATTTCGCTCTCAGGGACAAGAAACGACCGGGAAATACTGTCAGGGTAAATCCGGACGAACCCCGGCTCACAACCACTGTCGGAAATCCAGCCATCGGCTATCATATCAACACCACGCAAATCAGGGCAGCCCAACGGCGCGATAACGTAAGAGAAGGATGGCGTTCCGCAAACATCACGGCTAATGATATTGGCACGATTGAAACTCTTGCCAACCGCGGCTTTTGCCACTGCGATAAACGCGTTCTTCGCTGTCTCAAAATCGGTGTAAGAACCGATTACAGAATTGTTCATCTTGTCGCTGGCTAATTTGTGGTCATACACACGGACATTGTAGATAGTTTTGTACATAATTTTATGATTTTAGAATTGTGAATAAAAAAATGGGATTTTGAGGCGCATTTCTGCACCTCAAAAAGTTACATGATGGCTCGCATTTGTGCATCTGTCATTATGTAATCGAGTGATGGGCATTTAGGAATCACATAAGCCTTGTTAATATTATTGAAATATTTCCACACACGGAATCCGTCCTTATCCATATCACCAACCATAGCGATAACAGGTGGGCATTTCTTGAATTTTACGAGGGCACCATAGGAGATAAAATGGCAGTAGTCAGATACCAATTTTGGCTCGCAATAAAGTTCGTAATTCACCACTTGAGGTTTGTTGTGGCTAACGACTATAAAAGTAAACGCTTTGCGGGTGTCTTTCTCTTCCATATCACGCCTCCTTTTCTTCCAGGTTTAACCACATCATAACGCAGACGAAAACGAAAAGCGAAATGATACAAACTAACTCGCTTCCGGCTAATGGGCTACAGAACAGCCCGATTGTTGTGAGAATTGCGATAACAAACTTGAATAGATTTTTCATAATTGTAAATGTTTAGTTAATAATAAGTGAATTAGTGATGCGCCCCAACTCACATCAGAGCGCATTTTCGCATTACCTTACTACGTAGTAAGCATCCTGAGTCCAGAGCCAATTTTTCCAGTCGGATTCGGTGAATCCTAACATGTCCTCAAACTCGGTTTTAGGGAACTCGTATGTACGATATTTCACGTAGCATTTCCCATTCTCGTACTTACGGATAGTAAACGTCCGTTTTGCGTGATTAGGTCTCACGCTCATTCTGATTGAATTTTTCTTCATAATTGTGATTTTTTAGGTGAATAAATCGTGCGGGGAACAACTCTCATTGTTCCCCACTTAATCAATACTGGCATAGGTGTAAATTTTCCAGTATTACAGGTTGCGCATCCAGAGTCAGTTCCATGCGTTCTGTGAGCCACCCACGATTAATCATTTCGTCAATCGCAAACCCCCGCTCTTTTTGAGATAGCGAGTGGAAACATTTCCCGAACTTACCTGCGCACTTGAAATTGACAAGTGCTGTAATGATTGTCTTTTCTGAAATAGTTCTCATAATTGCATCTGTTTTGTGTGATAAATCGCTTGTGAGCAATCCGCTGAGATTGCCCACAAAAGAGGATTAAGAAAGCGAGAGTTTTTCACGAACAATCGTCTCCTTTTTCTTGCTGAAAATGTAACCCGGGCCACACTTGAGCCGAGCGTTGAAACGGCCTCCCAAATCGGCCAACAAATCCTTTATCGGTTTTGCGTCGCCGATTACGGCAAACGCTTTCTCGGAATAATCGACATATTCCAACCGCTTATCCGCAACATTTACCGACTGGGATTTCACGGATTTGGCCGGTGCTTCCGCACTTTTATTCCGCACATAAAGCCGCTTGAGATTTCGCAACTGATAGTTCGAGAAAACGTCCTTACAGTCGCACTTATAAAACGCTTCACGTCCGGCCTCGAAATCATCACTCTTGCCACGCAATTCAGGGCACTTTTCAAAGATTTCTTCCTCGCACTGTTTTTGAAACTTTTCCGATATGGTTCTGTCGCAATTGTGCGAGTATTCAAATCCGCCGAAAAGTTTGGTGAATTCCGATGGCGTATATTCGTTATAATCTTCGTAGCCGTTAAATGTGTGGTCGTTGAACACATTTGCGGCAGCGAGTACAGCCGTTTCGGCTGGCCCATCCGTCCACTTAATAGTGTAGGAAGAATAGTCCTTTTTAGCCGTGAATTTAACACCCGGAAAACGGTAAGCGAGATAGGCCATCAGATTGGCTTTTCTCGTCTTTTCGTACTCACCATCAGCACGGGCAATCGGTGTGAGGATTCCGCGATATTTCTCACGCAATTCCTCACGCTCTTTTGCCTGTGCTTCGAGTTTGCGCTTTTCAGCACGCTCGTTCCACCGTTTTTGGATGTCGGCAGCGCGCACATGGGACGCGATTTCCTCAGCCGTTAAACGCTCACCGGAATCGTCATAATACAGACCGATTCCGAAGATGTTTTTAACGCTCTGGTCGTCGTGGTTGCACTCCCAATAATTGGTGCGGTGCTCGCCTCCGATTTCGACAAGTTTTTGCCTGTCGTTTTCGGGCTCAGAACACACGACAAACCAACCATCACGATTATAGGCTCCGTTGAGGAAAACACGCTGCCCAATATCGAGCGTTGTGTGCTTGATTTCCACCATGTTTCCTGAGCCACGCCAATCCAGACGATAAGCGGTGGTAATGAATCCGTTTTTGTTCGGTTCTCTTGACTGTTTTTTCTGTTCCATAATGTAATGAATTAAATTGTGAATAAATAAGAAAATTAGTCAGGGCAAAACCTCTCGGAAATGCCCCGTTCTGATGTGGCGATTAGTCGCTAAATTATGCCCAACTCCCGGGCAGTCCTGAACGCTCCTAAAACCTTGATTTCGTGCAAGGTTTTAGGCCTCAAAATTCCGCCTGTTATAAGCGTCTCATGCCCATCCTTTTCGCGCTTATATTCACAAGCGCAATCGGACTCCATAAAAAACGGTGGTTCAGCCCTACTGATTAATGGGCCGTATAAGTGCTCAGAATTTATTGATTTCAGAGCCGCCAAATAGGCCTCAAAATCCTCATAAATTTCGTTCTCAGTGTTGTAACCACCGCCTTTCCAATAGCGGGTAATCGTAATAGAATAAAGTACCATAATAATGAAGTTTTTAGAAGTGAATAATCAGCACTTTGGCAAGCGTTACCACTTGCCAAAATAATCCGGGATTAGAGGCGTTTTCCCACGTTTGTTCTATTATAGAAAATCACGCGGGATTCGTGCCACTCCTTATAAGGCCCGCAAAGAATACCGCAGTGCCACCACAAACGGCGGGTAAAGTTGAACATTAAAGTTCCCAGAGATAAACCTAATTTTTCCATTTTCGTACTGTTTTATAAGTGAATACTAATCGTTATCCCCAACACCGCTAAATATTGGGGATAATACGTGTTCAGGCGATGGGGAAAAATTGACCATATTCGCACTCGTTTACTGTGCACGAAACATACACACCACCATCAACTTTTTTCACATCCGGTTTGGCACGCATAATTGATGCGTCAAATCGGCTGTAGGCCTCCTTAAATGCGGACACAAAACGAGAATAGTTGATGAATGATTTATCACCAACAAAAATGACCATTGATTTGAGTTCCGGCGCATACCGCTGTTGGGCTGTTAAAAACGCTACATTTGTGTAACGTTCCATGAAACGTTTCTTCTCGGTTTCGCCCATCGGTTTACACAGCCAATAAAACCACCCTTTTACGCCTGAATAAGTTCCACGCGCAAAGTTGTAATAATCCAACTCAGAATAGTTCTTGAAATTACGCTTTTTCATAATGCTATTGTTTTTTTAGTTTGTGAATAAAATTTGTCCCAGATGGCACCGCAAAGCACCATCCGGGATTCAAGCAAATCAGACCGCAGATTTCGGCACGATTGTACGTGTGTGGCATCCGCTTAAACTAAACGTATTAAAGTAGTAAGCAGGGTAACCGAAATCGGCCGCTTTCCATGCCCAATCCGTAATGCCGCAATCACGGCAAAACTCCGTGAGTTTCCTAAGGTCACATTTGTTAGCGAACAGGCTATTAATCAGCACTGTTTTTTGCTCCGGATAGAAGCGGAAAAGTGCTATGGAACCCATTCCATTGTTCCACACCTTTTCAACAATGTTACGACTGATAGAATACGGTCTGTAATTTCTGTTCGTTTTTACGAACTCTTCTAACTTTGTTTTCATAATGTTTTTTGTGTTAATAGTGAATAATTATCGTACTCCCGACCGGTGCTAACCGACCGGGAATAATTTTCGTACTTTTCAGGGAATTATCGTACTATGATTCACGTACTTAATTGCCTGAAATATCGTACTTTTATTCAGCGTGGGTTGAAGCGTATTCGACCTCGCTTTTTGCATCGTCAAAAATGATTTGTGCGAGTTCGTATTGGAACACCCTGCGAGCATCATTACTGACCGCTTTTTTCTCGAATTTCTCGACCATCCCTTTGCATAGAAAACCTATGCGTTTCATAGTCCCGCAATTTGCCAAATGTTCCACCGTTACCGGTTGGCCTTTTTGTATGCGCTTTTCAACGCATTTTTGTAGCCAATCGGATAGGGCTGTAATTCGCTTTTCGTTGAAAACGATTATTTTCATTAATTGAATTGCGTAATCGATGCTGATTGTCTCTAATTTTTGTGCCATAATTCTTAGTGTTTAATTGTGAATAAGTGAATTGTGTAGAGCCGATGATTTTTCAACCACCGGCCCCGCTTTTAAGCATCAAATAACCTGCAATAAGACTTGCAAGTTACGGACCAAAAACGCCGCCAAATTGAGAAGCGTTTACACCAATACAAAAGATATATCCAGGCAGCCCCGAAAATGTTAGGGAAAACGCTGCCGTTTGCGTTGAATATTGCGAACCCCGGAAATACCAGAATAAACGCAATAAACAACCGCATCCAATCTTTATTAATTTGCCGCATATGTGAAGTATGTTTTCCGTAATTGTTTGTAAGGGATATTTATCAAGGTCTCTACAAATTGTTTTGACCAGGAAAATTGCACCATTTTTGAGCGCAATTTTGAGAACGCATTGAGGAAATTTGTAACGTTTTCCTCGCGTGGGTTTTTTGTTACAGCGTTGAACGCCGCAACAACATCGTTTTTCAATACTTGTTTCCAACGTGTTTCCACGTCGAAATCAAGCAATGATTTCGCCACCTTTGCAGGGCGTTTCACACACGCGTTTTGCAGCGTGCTTTGCGCCTGCATTTGTGACTTGAATTGATACCATGAACTAAGCGTTTCCATAAGCTATTTTATACAGTTGGTTTACGCTTAATCTGGCAATCATTTCGATGCCTGTTTCAACACCGAATTTGCTGAATATTGCCTCAGCAATTTCTGTTAATGTTTTTGTCTTCATTTTTTTGTGGTTTTAAGTGAATAATATAGGTACGGCTGCAATCGCTAAACAGCAGCCGTTTCACAATTAAAAAACATTCACAAAATAGATTTGATTTTTCACCGGCGCCGGTGTTTCCACCCTGAGTTTAATTACGCCGCTTTTTTGCCCCGCCAGGTTACCCCAGCTATTTCCTACATTTTTTTGAATCGGAAAAACGGCAAAGGATATTACAGAAGCTTTTGCCCGGACTTTGGACCGGTTTTAACAGCGATATTGCACGCCGTTAAAAGTAGCTTAAAAATTAAACCGACTTTTCAGCCGGTTTAATTTTCCATCGCAAATTTGCAAAATTCATTTCATCGCGCCTTTAATCTTTGCTAAAATTTCCTCATCGCTCAAACCTGCAAAAGTGGCCGCGACAGCCGTTAATTGCTTTTCAGCTTTTTTTGCGGTTTTTGCCGCGCTTTTTTGTGCCTCAATTTTGGCATTTACTTTTGCCTGAATTCTTGAACATCCCGATATTATACTGTTGATTGTCTCGAGCTGTAAATTTTTGTCCTTAACAAATAATTTTTCGGGACCAGGACCCGCGGCCAAAAATAACCGTTTTTGCGCTTCACTTAAATTGAATTCATTCGCGAAATTGTTGGCAACGTTTTGCCAATTCAAAACACACACGTTCCCGAGCTGTTTTTTAGTTAGTTTCTTTTCCATAATTGTAAGAAATTTTTTTGTTAATAATAATTGTTTTTTGTCTATTGTTTTAAGATATTTTTTTGCTTCATTTTGCCGCTTTTCTTCAAAGGAAATTTCAGCGTTTTTTGCTTGCAAAACCCGAAATTTACAATCAATTGGATTGTTATAAGCGCAAATTTCATCAACTGTTAGCCGCTGTTTACACCGATGCGGCATAGGCCGGCGCTGGGCAGCAACCTGGATGGACTGTATTCCTTTGTATTTTCTTGATAAATCCATAATTCAACAAAATATTTTTATATATGCAAAGATACAAATAAATTTGTAAATACACAAATTTAATACAAAATATTTTGTAAAAAAAATTTGTACACTACAAAATTTTTCCATCCGGGGTGGGCTCACCATCAGGGTGGGCTCACCATCAGGGTGGGCTCACCATCAGGGTGGGAAGACAAAAACAATAACTTATTTTGATATTGTTATAACTTTTGGGAAATTGCTTTAGCAGCTGGCCGCTGGCCAAGGGTGAATATACGTTATTGCTATAATGTGTCTTTGCAGGTTGCAAGGGCAGCCCCCACCCCCAAAACGAAACGCCAAAATCGACTCTTACTTCTCACAAATTTTTTTGGAAAAAATTTTTTTTGGTGATTTTTTCCTGTCGGATTGGGTTTATTTTGGTAGATACAAAATAATTGGCAAATATTTGTCTGCTTTTTGTTAGTTTATTATCTTTGCAGTATTAATGTATATTAATGTATATAATGTATATACACTAACACACATTAATGCTTTGTTGTTGTATTATAGTATTTATATTAATGTCAGAATTATTCATTTTAGAGGCGAATTCTTATTATAAGTTAGTGGTTACCAAAGACATAGAGGATGTTTTAGGTCAGTGTATGATATATTCACCGGATGTACATTTATTTGGTAAGTGCCGTTATACCAAGCGATTAGAGGAGCAGTGGCAAGGCAAGTTCAAGTCGGTTGCTACGGATATACGTGGGGAGTGGTACAAGATAGAGGACAGTTCGTTATTGGCTGAGATGTCCGGGTTATTTCAGGCTGAGGGTGGTCAGGCCATTGATGAGGTAGAGATGCGTATAGGTGTGATATACAGGGAGATGCTGCGTTGTATAGAGTTAAAGTCGTTATTTAGGGATTTGTCGTCGTGTGGAGGTTACAAAGACAGGGCGATTGTTTATTCGAGGTACATGAAGCGTATTGGTCGAGATGCTTTTCGTTTTTATCAGATGGCGATAGAGAGTGAGAAGCAGAACAAGATGTCTGGGGTATATTATTTTGATGGCAGGATATGGTGTCAGTTGGATGAGGTAGAGTTTGGCACTGCGTTAGAGAGGTTATGTTTGACGAACATGGGGGTATCTTCCGGTGAGTGGTTATCATCGGAGAAGATGTTTGTGTCGAAGGTGCGTGATGGTGCGAGGTTAAGTGTATTGAACGTAAGCAAGAGTGTTGTAGGGTTTCAGAACGGTGTATTTGATTTTGGTAACATGAGTAATATTATATATCATCCGTTCAGTGACAGGATGCCTATTATATCGTTATTGGAGTATGATTACACGTTCAAGGCTGATTGTCCTATGTGGGACAGTTTTTTGTCTGGCATATTAGACAAGAGGCAGATACTGATATTGCAGAAATATTTTTCGTTAGGGTTAGTTGATAGGGCAACGATGTCTGCGAAGGTAGAGAATTCGTTATGGTTGATAGGTCCCGGGGGTGCTGGAAAGAGCACGATACTTGACACGATAACGCATGTATATGGCAGGGAGAGTGTGTCGTCTGCTCCGTTAGGGGACATATTGAGTGGCAATTCGATTTCGCGTCCGATGATATTAGGTTCTATTGTAGGTAAGGTATTCAATTGTTGTGCAGAGGCACAGGCTTCGGACATAACAGGCAAGGCAGACACGTTCAAGTCGTTATGTTCAGGTGAGCCGCAGGTTGTGAGGCGTATTGGTCGTGATTATGAGACATCTTATGAGATACCGTATCTTGTATTCAGTATGAACACGAAACCCCGTTTAGGGCGTATAGACAGTTCGATTTCCCGAAGGTTGTTATTTGTTGTGTTCAAGTCAGCGATAAGGGAGATAGACAGAGACCCTGAGTTACGAGAGAAGTTGAAGAAGGAGGCGGCGGGTATTCGGAATTGGCTTATTAGGGGTTATGAGATGCTTGTGTCAGATGGTTACAAGATAGAGAACACGGAGAGAGGTTCAGATGAGAGTGATTCGTGGCTTGTTGAGAATGGGCAGACAGTAGAGTTATTTATGAGGAAGAACGGTTGTAGGGCATATTCATATACAGGTCAGTCGGAGAAGCCGATGTGGTTTCCTGTCAAGGTATTGTTTGACAGATACTCGAAGTGGTGTGTCAAGTGGGGTTATGAAATGGATGTTGACCTCAACGGGATGGGCAGGGAACTACGCAGGATTGGCTTTGCGGCCAAAAGGACTGCGGCAGGGATAGTCTATCAGGTATATGGAGGAGACAACTTAAAATAAACGTTTAACAATTTAATATTTTAATTTATGGCAGTAATAATAGGAAAGACAAAGAAAGTGGCGTTCTCGCATGGTTCATTTGTTCTCAAAGAGGAGGAAATAGCGAATACGGAAACGCAGGAGAGAAGTGAGCCCGTTTCAGAGGCAAAAGTTGAGAGCCCAATAAAGGAGAAGAAACGTAAGACACGGAAGAAATGAATCAGCGTAGGTTTGGTAACTACAAGATTGTAGAGAAAGAAGTTAAGGGAGTACCTGTTATTGAAGTGGGTAACATTGAGCAGACGTGGCAGGTTCGTATTCCTGTGCATTATGAAATGTATGGGATGTTGAAATATATGCTTGAAGAGTTAGAGGGCGGGAATGGAGACTCGTTTAAGGAAGCGATAAACTTGTTCCTTGTCAATTTCCAGGCTGTGACATCTATTCCCAATGGTTATTTTCATCAGGCAGTGATGCTTCTTAACTGTGTGTATGTAACACCTGAGATATTGTCGTCGTCACGATGGAACAAGCGTAGGAGAGAGTTTATGAGGGATGTTGACAAGTTGAAGAGCAATTTCCTTAATTGGGTGAAGTCTCGTGATGCACTCAGAGCGAAAGAGGAATTCAACCATGACGACCACGAGGCAGAGACTGTTGATGAGGCAAGGCAGATACTTAAAGAAGAAGAGCAGAGTTAAGAATTGTCTTAGAGGGGTAAAATAAAGCCCCCGCAAAATAAAACGTCTTACTTTTTTATTTGTGCAATCAGCGTATGCAGCAATACGGGGGCTAATATGCCTGTTTTACTGCACACGCTGATGATATATATAGTGAAGAAAGTAAGACAGTGCAAATTTAGCAATTTTAATTTATATATAGGTCAATGAAAGCGATTGAAATAGTGAAAATTTGCCGAGACATACTAAAAATGCTCTCAAAAAGTGATATTAACGTAAGAGATTGGCGTTATGTTGATATGTATAACGACTATCACGAATTGAAGAGAACAGGGTTAAAAATCCGCAGTGTTGCTCAGGAATTAGCTGACAGGTACGATATAAGTGTATGCACCGTATTCAGAACAATCAAAAAGTTTGAGAAAGAGATAGATATGTAGGTAATTGTCTGCTATCAGACAGTGAGAGCTGAATGGTTGTATTCTTCTTGCTGTCAGGATTTTATATGATTAAATTTGCGTTGTTATTTCGCGCGAGAAACAAGCAAAAATTAATCATTTTAATCTAATCTACAATGGCAGACACAAAAGTTTTGCCTCTTCCGAAATTTGGAGTGATGTAGGTGAGAAAGAGGGTGGTGTCAGGTCGC
>CALAVE010000054.1 GCA_937892215.1 uncultured Porphyromonadaceae bacterium | reverse complement strand
CAAATCCGGGAGCGGGTCCTTGGCAAGGAGCATCCCGACTATGCCAGGTCGCTGAACAATTTGGCAAACTACAACTCAAACCTCGGCAACTATAGCGAGGCGTTGCGGCTTGGGACTGAGGCTTTGCAAATCTGGGAGCGGGTCCTTGGCAAGGAGCATCCCGACTATGCCACGTCGCTGAACAATTTGGCAAACTACAACTCCTACCTCGGCAACTATGGGGAAGCCGTGAGGCTTTGGACTGAAGCTTTGCAAATCCGGGAGCGGGTCCTTGGCAAGGAGCATCCGAACTATGTTTATAATCTTCTTTTTTTGGCGATGACGGAAGTGAAAAGTAAAGGCCACAAAGGTGATATTTCAACAAATTATTACAGCCGCTGGTTCTCGTCTCTGGTTAGAATGCTTCGCTCTCAATTCTCTACGCTTACCGAGAGCGAGAGGGCGATATTTTTTGGTGATTATGAGAAGCCTTTAGCTGAATATGTACATAGGTGGGCATATCTCTACGATAACGACACAATAAAGGAAATTGGCTTTGATGCCACCCTGTTAAGCAAAGGCATATTGCTTAACACATCGCAAGAGATGCGGCAGCTGATAATGAACAGCAATGATAGCAAAATGTTATCGGTTTATGACGAATTCAAAACAAATAAGCTGATGTTGGACCGTCTTTTGGAAAAGCCTTTGAATGAGCGGCATCTGAGCGTTGACTCGCTTGAGCGTGTGGTGAATTCATTAGAGCGGGAGTTGATTTCCAATTCAAAGGAGTTTGGTGACTACACTCGTAATATGCAAATCAATTGGCGGGATGTTCAGTCAAAGATGGGAGCGACCGATGTGTGCGTTGAGTTTGTATCGTTTGCTATAGGTGCTGATAGCATTATATATGCAGCCTATGTGCTTAAGAAGGATATGAACTGCCCGGTGTTTGTGAAATTATTTGAACAAAAGCAGTTGCAATCATTGCCTAAAAAGGATTACTATTCTTCAAGTGACGTTGCTTCCCTTGTGTGGAAGCCTATCGCAGAGTACATGAGAGGGGCTTCTTGCGTGTATTTCGCTCCGGCAGGAGAGTTGTACAATATCGCTATTGAGAATATCCCGTGTTGGGATGGCGCAAATCTAATGTCGGAGACTTGGAATTTGTACAGGTTGTCTTCAACAAGGCAACTCGCAATGACACGTGACAAAAAAGCGATGAACCAAGCCAGGATTTACGGTGGAATACAGTACAATACCGGTGATGAGGTGCTGATTGCTGACAGCAAAAAACGGAGCCGTAACCGCTCAATGGATGATGAATGTTTTTCGTTAGCTGACTCGTTGAATCTTCGTGCCGGCGTTGCTCTATTACCTGCTACGAAAGAGGAAGCAATGCAGATTGAAGCCACTCTCAAGGATGTCAAGATAACGACTGTTTTGCGAACTGACACCCTTGCCACTGAGGGCGATTTCAAGGATATGTCGGCAAGCGAAGTCAATCTGATACACATTGCGACACACGGATTTTACTGGACTGAGCGTGAGGCTTCTAAATACGATGACAAGTTGTCGTTCCTTATGACTGCAGCCGAGCGACCTCATTACGTAGAAGACAAGGCAATGACACGTTCAGGCTTATTGTTTGCAGGTGCTAACTATGCCCTTGCAGGCAATAAGTTGCCCGAAGGTGTGGATGACGGTATTCTGACTGCGCGAGAGATTTCCAGGATGAACTTGCGCAATGTGGATATGGTGGTGTTGTCGGCTTGCCAGACCGGACTTGGCGACCTCAAGGGCGATGGCGTCTTTGGACTGCAGCGCGGATTAAAGAAGGCGGGTGTAAGCACTATAATGATGAGCTTGTGGAAAGTTGATGATAAAGCGACCGAACTGCTAATGGAGCAATTCTACAAGAACCTTGCATCAGGAATGAATAAATTTGAATCACTAAAGCAATCGCAGAAATACCTGCGCGAATACGAGGTTGAAGTGGATGCATCGCAAGAAGGACGGAAGCAGTGGAATGCCAATAGTCGGCAGCAAGCAAATGCAGCTGCCGAAGATAAATCGCTCCACAAAATCATCCGCCCTTACAATTCTCCTCGCTACTGGGCTGCGTTCATCTTGCTTGATGCTGATTTATTCTTACCCTAACAGGAAATCCTAATCGATATTCCCCAACAATCCATCCGCTCCACGGCCTCGCCCACAAGCGGATGGATTAATTTGATTAAGCCATGGCTAAGGGAATTTCTTTGGGGAAATGGGCAGGGACACAAATTAATTCATTAACTTTGTATCCCGGGCTTACCGGGGCTTTCGGCACTGAATGCCTCTAAGCACTTAACCATTACTTCAAATTCTTTGCAAATGATTCTGAAACAAGACATTAACGTGGAGCAGCGGGCAGAGACCGGTCGGAATAACTTCCTTAGCGGCTACAACTGCACGCAGTCGGTGCTCGCCGCTTTCGCTGACTTGCACCCCGACATTCCCAAAGACACACTGATGCGCATCGCCGCCTCGTTCGGTGGCGGCACAGGCCGATTACGCCTCACGTGCGGTGCCGTTAACGCGCTGGCTATGCTTGCCGGACTGGAGAACGGCAACCCCGAACCGGGCAACCTCGACGCTCGCGCTCGCAACTACGCTCTCGTTCAGGAATTTGCCGCCAAGTTCCGCGAGGAGAATGATTCGCTTGTCTGTGCCGAACTGCTGGGACTGCGCTCAGGAAAAATAGAGCCTCCGCGCCCCAGTGAGCGCACCGCCGAATACTACCGCGCGCGCCCATGCCCCAAACTTATAGAATGTGCATGCCGCATCTACGCCAGTCACCTGCTTGAAATCAATTCTAACCAAAATCAAGAATAAAGCAAAATGAAAATCCGGTTCACCACCTTTCTGGTCACTCTCTCCATTGCCGCAGCGAGCACATCGGCCCAGCGCGTCTTCAACGTGGAGAATGATGTAGTGGCCCGATACCTTGCCGAAACCTGCTACGACACAGACCGTTACGACACCACCACCGTAAAGTCATATATGCAGATTCCCACCGATTACACCAAGGACAAGCCGAGGCAGTTCACCATTACGCTCAGCGATAGCCACAGCCGGGTAATTGTCTCGGACGACAGCACGTTTGGCAGCACCGCAAGAATCTTCGCTCCCGACTCATGCGGCATCGCCACCCTGAGCAACCTCATACCTCAACGCACTTATTATTACCGGATTATCGATAATGACGGAAACATTACCGCCACCGACAGCATCCGCACCACAGGCACAGTGAGAATGATAGACGCCGACGGAATACACAATGTCCGAGACCTGGGCGGATGGAAAACCACAAGCGGAAAAACAGTGCGTTATGGGTTGCTCTTTCGCGGCACCGAATTTGACGGCAACCACAACATCCACATCACACCGCGTGGAATGTCAACAGTGAGAGACAAACTCGGCATCAGGGCCGAAATCGACCTGCGAGCAGACGCGGAAATAGGCGGCAAATACTACTCAGCGCTGGGCAGCGACGTGAAATACTACAATTTCCCCATCATGGGATACTTCTGCATCATCAACGAGGTGATGATTAACGACATTTTCCATGCGCTATTAGACAATCTCCGGAACAACCGCCCCACCTACTTCCACTGCTACGGCGGTGCCGACCGCACTGGCTCGGTGGCATTGCTCGTACTGGGTGTGCTGGGCGTGGACGAGAATTCCATCAGCAAAGATTACGAACTCACATCTTTCTCTTTCGTCAACCTCAGGGCACGAAACAACGTTGACACAAAACACGGCGATTTTGCCACCATGATGCGCCACATAAAACTCCTCCCTGGCGATAATCTGGAAGAAAAATTTCGCAATTACTTAATCCACACCGGAGTCTCTGAAAGTGAAATTGAAGAATTTAAGCGCATTATGCTCTTTTAAGTGATGAATTAATAATAACTAAATCAAATTATTTGTGTAATTTTGCGCTTAATAGATAAAATCATAAGACAACCATGCAAGAGTTTGAATGTCCCAAGTGCCACAACATGATTCCCGCCACGGCAGTGTTCTGCCCCGCGTGCGGCTCTATGGCACGCGATGATATGCAAGAAAAACCGCAAAGCAAGCCGGCATCGGCTCAGCAGGAATTTGAAGCACCATTCCCTGCCCTTGCCGCCGAAAAAGCACCGGCTACACAACCCAACGTAGAACAATCTAAAAATCAGACAAATAATATGCCAAAGGAGAATTTCCGCACAAGAAACATTCTGATTGCTTGTCTGTTAGTTATTTTCGCTACCCTTTTCATCGTCAGCAACGTATTCTATAGCACCGATAGCAAAGTGGGGCGAGAACTCACCGACAGCGTGCCGGCTAACGACAACAACAATCTGGAAGAACTCATAATCTTCAAACGCGCGCTGCAAGACAATGGTCTGATGACCGACGGAGCAATCCCGGCCTACGCCATCAGAGTGGCGCGCAACGAAAAGAACAATGCCGAACGCATCGTGGGCATCACCAGCAAGACCAACACCATCACCGGCGTAGCCTTCTTCAAAATCTACACTTTAGAGCGCAACAACGGCTCGGCATGGGAAGTGGAAGGTACTCCGTTAACCAAGATCTTTAACGACCGCATGCTCGATTTCAGCACAAAAGCCATCATGGCCGATAACAACACCGTGCCACAAAGCACCACCATCAACGGAAAGAACTACTTTTTCTTCGCCTACAGCGACTTCCCCATGGACGACAACAACGAAAACGCACGCGTCACACTCGCCCTTTTCAACGTTGATAACCAAGACCTGAAACTGTTCAACTTTGGCGGCTCCATCAAGTTGCGTGGCGGACAAAAACTGGTTTACGGACGACTCGCCGGCGAATCAGGCTCGCAAGAATCAAGATTCGCACAGTCACAAGCCGAACACATAAAACTAATCTACATCCCAACACCGGAAGAACTGGAAGCCGAACGCCTTGCCCAAGAAGAGGCCGAACTCAATGAACCCGACCGAGCCGACGACAAGTGGGCACACGACAACGAAGAAAACTTAGATGACATCAACAGCGGCAACGAGGTTGAAGTTAAGACCAAGACCTACGACACACCCATCTTCAACATCAAGGAAAGCAAGAAAAGCATCAACAACGATAACTTCACCGTGGTACTCGGAAACAACGGCAATGTGTACGGCTTTAACAAGGCTACACGAAAGTATTACGTGATTAACGGTAGCGGAAAAGCCATCGACATAGGTTTCGCATCCGACAACGGTTCTGAAACCACACTCAACATCAAGACCGCCACAGGACGCATCGTCTATAACCTCTCAACCGACCGCGCACGGCACGAATAATCAGGATAATACATCACAAAAATACTCATAATTATGTCAGTTCAGATTATTGAAATACAACCCACAAAGAGCCAGATACTGAAATTCATACACTACCCCACTGATGTGCTCTACAAGGACTGTCCGTACTTCGTTCCACCGCTTATGACCGATGAAGTGGACCTGCTTCTGCCCGATAGGAACCCGGCCTTTGAATTCTGCGAAAGCAAGTATTTCATAGCTTTGCGCGACCGTAAACCGGTGGGCAGGATAGCCGGTATCATCAATCACGTAGTCAACGAGCGGGCCGGAAAAAATGAATGTCGATTCGGATTCGTTGATTTTATCGATGACGATGAAGTAGTCGATGCCTTGTTCAAGGCAGTCACCGACTGGGGAAAATCCAAGGGAATGGACATGCTCACAGGTCCGCTCGGATTCACCGACATGGACAAGGAAGGTATGCTCGTGAAAGGTTTTGACCAGATGCCCACACAATCGGAAATCTACAACTACGAGTATTATCCCGCTCAACTGGAAAGAATTGGATTCGAGAAAGATGCCGACTGGCTGGGAATGAGAATTTTTGTGCCAAAAGAAATCCCTACAAAAATGGCTCGTGTGGCAAAACTCGTAAGCGAGCGCTACAACGTGAGGAACATCCACTTCAGCAGCCGCAAAGAACTGGTGACCAAATATGGCGATGCCATATTCTCCCTCATCAATGAAGCCTACGATAAACTCTTCGGCTATTCTCCTCTAACCAAGAAGCAAATAGACCATTACATTAAAGTCTATCTCCCATTCCTGCCACTGGACCATATCTCAATGGTGGTGGACAGTGAGAACAAACTCATAGCAGTGGGAATAACACTACCTTCAATTTCCAAGGCACTTATTAAGGCCCGCGGACGCTTCCTCCCATTCGGATGGTTCCACTTGTTAAAAGCACTCAAAGGAAACACTAACGTGGTGGACCTCATGCTCATAGCGGTGAAACCCGAATATCAGAACCACGGCATCAACTCACTCCTTTTCGCCGATTTAATTCCGGTGTATATAAAGCAAAAATATGAGTGGGCCGAAAGCAATCCCGAACTTGAGTCTAACGAAAAAGTTCGTCAGCAGTGGGCTTATTTTGAAGTTGACGAGAATAAACTCAGAAGAGCATTCACAAAGAAAATTTGAAATAACGTAATAATACATTAAAAAAATTCACAACTATTATGATTAAGTTTAGTAATAAAGCGGCCTTAGGAAATGTAATCTGCGGCCAAGAAATCGATTCCTTGATGCCCGAAGCACGCAAGGCACTCGAAAAACTGGAAAACGGTACCGGAGCAGGTAACGATTTCATAGGATGGGTTAACCTCCCATCCGGCATCAGCGAACAAAGCCTATCACAAATTCAGGAAGTGGCTAACTCGCTACGAGAAACTTGCGAATTTGTGGTTACAATAGGCATCGGCGGCAGTTATCTCGGTGCAAAAGCCGTGATTGAGGCTCTGAGCGATAATTTCGCCGCTTACAAGCCGGCAGGAACTAAAGTTCTGTTTGCTGGCAATAACATCGGCGAAGACTATCTTCACGACCTCATGGAACTGCTTCGTGAGCGTCGTTTCGGTATTATTGTTATATCCAAGTCAGGAACCACTACCGAACCCGCTATCGCTTTCCGCCTTCTTAAAGATCTCCTTGAAAAGCAGGTTGGCAAGAAAGTGGCAGCTCAGCGCATAGTAGCCATCACCGATGAGCACAAGGGTGCACTTCGCAACCTTGCCACACAGGAAGGCTACAAGACATTCGTCATTCCTTCCAACGTGGGCGGGCGCTTCTCAGTTCTCACACCGGTTGGATTGCTGCCCATAGCAGTTGCCGGATTTGATGTGCGTGCCCTTGTTAACGGTGCCATCAACATTGAAAAAGCCGACAACGAACTGGTACTCAACTATGCCGCCACTCGCAATGCTCTGTACCGCGCAGGCAAAAAGACCGAAATACTGGTTAATTACAATCCAAAACTTCACTTCTTCGCTGAGTGGTGGAAACAACTCTACGGCGAAAGCGAAGGCAAAGAAAATAAGGGTATTTTCACAGCCAGCGTTGATTTCACTACCGACCTGCACTCCATGGGACAGTGGATTCAGGAAGGTGAACGCACCATTTTTGAAACAGTGATATCGGTAGAAAAAGCCGATAACGAAGTACGCATACCATACGACGATGCCAACCTTGACGCTCTCAACTACATTGCCGGAAAGCGTGTGGATGAAGTAAACAAAATGGCAGAACTCGGAACACGACTGGCTCACCAGGACGGAGGTGTGCCAAACCTGCTCATACAAGTTCCCGAAATCAGCGAAAAATATCTGGGTCAACTCATTTATTTCTTTGAAAAGGCATGTGGCGTGAGCGGATACATACTGAATGTTAACCCATTCAACCAGCCTGGAGTGGAAGCATACAAGAAGAATATGTTTGCACTGCTTAAGAAACCTGGCTTTGAAGCCGAGTCAGAAGCCATACTTGCCCGCCTCGACAAGTAATTATTAATTTAATTATCTACAGAACAGGTACTTTCAAAAATCATGAAAGTATCTGTTTCTTATTATCAGCACTTGTTAACAACCTGTTCATTTCTTTTGCAAAACAAATTCAAAATTTTTTGAAATATCTATTGCTTTTTTCAAAAACACTGCCCGTATAAAACAATTCCTTTTCACCAAATTATGTTTTTTCTAAATGTTTGGATTGTTTTATCATGGTTTTCACCAATTTTTTACTTAAACTAAGCCATAAATTTATTAACTTTGCATAGTTTTAACAGCATGTTAATAAAGTGGAGAAACTTTTGCTAATCAGTAACTAAGATTGTAAATAAGTTATTCATAACTCTAATTATTTGTTTTATAACTTAATTTCCAAGAAAACTGACAAAAAGTTTTTATCACTTTTAACAGGCAATAAACATCATCATAAAAGAATTTTTCAAAAAAATAAAAAATTAAAATTTTAATATATGACTGTTGAAAAAGGATATGTGCAGGCTCCCATTCCTCAAGGCATTGATTTGAAGCAGGAGATTCTTAGGCTTAAGCAAGAGCGTAATGCCGTTATTATGGCTCATTATTATCAGCGCGAAGAAATTCAAGACCTTGCCGACTATATAGGCGACAGCCTTGCCCTTGCTCAACTTGCGGCCCGTACCGATGCTCCTGTCATAGTTTTGTGCGGTGTGCATTTCATGGGCGAGACAGCCAAGATTCTTTCTCCCGAAAAGAAAGTTATAGTGCCTGACCTAAGTGCCGGATGTTCACTGGCCGACAGTTGCCCGGCCGATGAGTTCAAGAAATATATTGAGGATAATCCGGGCCACACGGTTATAAGTTACGTTAACACCTCGGCTGCTGTCAAAGCATTGACCGATGTGGTGGTAACATCGTCGAATGCCGTGCAGATAGTGGAAAGTTTTCCGCAGGATGAGAAGATTATATTCGGTCCCGACAGAAACCTGGGTAACTATATAAACAGTCTTACGGGCCGTAACATGAAAGTGTGGGATGGCGCATGCCACGTACATGAGCAGTTCTCCATTGAAAAAATTCTGAAACTAAGGGATGAAAACGGTGATGCTAAGATACTCGTGCATCCTGAATGTCCTAAGCCCATTAGAATCGTTGCCGACAAAGTGGGGTCCACTCAGGCTTTGCTCCACTATGCAGTGGAAAGCGATAGTAAAAAGTTCATTGTTTGCACTGAGAGCGGTATTCTCCATCAGATGCAGAAGCAATGTCCAGGCAAGACGTTTATTCCCGCTCCTCCCGAAGATGGCACTTGTGCATGCAACGAGTGTAATTTTATGAAACTTATTACATTAGAAAAACTCTATAACTCGCTTAAATATCTTGCACCTGAAATTGAGGTGGAACCTCAGATAGCGGCGAAAGCCGTTATACCTATTAGGCGGATGCTCGATATTTCGCAAAAATTAGGTTTAATAAAATGAAAACAAAAATTTTAGTAGTATTAATAGCAATTATAAGTTATCTAAACGTTATGGCACAGACTTCAATTTACGATTTTAAGGTTCAGGACCGTAAAGGTCAGGAAATAAGTTTAAGTCAATATAGAGGAAAACTCATTCTCATAGTTAACACAGCCACTAAGTGTGGTTTCACTCCTCAATATGAAGAACTGGAAAACCTTTATAAGAATTACAAGGATAAAGGGCTGGAAATACTGGATTTTCCCTGTAACCAGTTCGGTAATCAGGCTCCGGGCAGTGAGGAGGAGATACACAGTTTCTGCCAACTTAACTATGGAACCGAGTTTCCGCAGTTCCGCAAGGTGGAGGTAAATGGTGAAAATGCTTCGCCGCTTTTCTCTTTCCTTAAGCAGCAGAAAGGTTTTGAGGGATTTGATTTGAATCACCCTATAGGAAAGATTCTGCATGATATGCTTTCCAAAAACAACCCTGATTACGCACAGAGTGCCGACATTAAGTGGAACTTCACCAAATTCCTCGTGGACAAGGAAGGTAACGTAATCTACAGGTTTGAGCCGACTCACGACATTAAGGACATTGAAAGAATAATAAGCGAATTAATTTAAGACTTTGGTTTGCAATGGATTATAATTTTAACGATATAGAAAAACGCTGGCAGCAGTATTGGAAGGATAACAAAACCTATCAGGTTGAAATTGATAAGAATAAGCCGAAATTTTATGTGCTCGACATGTTTCCATATCCGTCGGGTGCGGGTTTGCACGTGGGACATCCTCTTGGTTACATAGCCAGCGATATTTTTTCCAGATATAAGCGCCTGCAGGGTTTCAATGTGCTGCATCCCATGGGATATGACGCTTATGGTTTGCCCGCTGAGCAGTACGCTATTCAGACGGGTCAGCATCCCGAAATAACCACCTCAAAGAACATAGCGCGCTATCGTGAGCAACTGGATAAAATTGGTTTTAGTTATGACTGGAGCCGTGAGGTGCGCACTTGTGATCCGCAGTATTACAAGTGGACTCAGTGGGCATTTCTGAAAATGTTCAAATCCTATTATAATATTCAGCAGGATAAGGCATTGCCTATTGAGCAACTGATTAATCATTTTGAAAAATTCGGAACTTCGCAGTGTAATGCTTACTGCGGTGAGGAGCATGAATTCACAGCCGAGCAGTGGAATGCCATGAGTAAGGTGGAGCAGAACGATATTCTTATGGACTACCGCATCGCCTACAGGGGAAAAACCATGGTTAACTGGTGTGCTGCCCTGGGTACTGTGCTTGCCAACGATGAGGTGAGCGAGGGTGTCTCCATCCGTGGTGGATATCCGGTGGAGCAGAAGGTTATGAATCAGTGGTGTCTGCGTGTAAGTGCTTATGCGGGAAGGCTGTTGAGTGATTTGGAAAGCCTAAGTTGGACAGATTCCATCAAGGAAACTCAGCGCAACTGGATAGGATACAGCGAAGGTGCGGAGATGAAATTTCCCATTTCGGGCAGCGATGAGCATCTGCTAATTTTCACCACTCGTGCCGACACCATTTTCGGTGTTACGTTCATGGTATTGGCTCCTGAAAGCGAATACGTGGAAAAAGTGGTTACAGCCGAGCAGAAGCAGGCTGTGGACGATTATCTTAGCGAAGTTAAGCACAAGACCGAGCGCGAGCGAATGATTGAAAAAAAAGTGAGCGGCGTGTTTTCCGGATCTTATGTCGTTAATCCCATAACAGGTAAGGAAATTCCTATCTACATCAGTGATTACGTATTGGCAGGATACGGAACAGGTGCCATTATGGCTGTGCCTGCACACGATAGTCGCGACTATGCTTTTGCACGCCATTTCAATTTGCCTATTATTCCGCTGATTGAGGGTGCTGACGTGAGTGAGGAAAGTTTCGACGCAAAGGAAGGCATAATGGTGAATTCATCTAATGATTTTCTGCAACTCAACGGGCTTCAGGTAAAGGATGCTATTGCCAAGACCAAGAAATTTATCGAGGAAAAGGAAATAGGCAAAGTGAAGGTGAATTATCGCTTGCGCGACGCCATTTTCAGCCGTCAGCGTTACTGGGGTGAACCTTTCCCCATCTACTATGATGAGGATAACCAGCCGCAGGCTTTGAGTGAGGATGAACTGCCTCTCCAACTTCCCGAAGTGGATAAATTCCTGCCCACCGAAACGGGAGAACCTCCGCTGGGACGTGCGAAAAACTGGAATGCTTCTAACGGCCAACCTTTGGAACTTTGCACTATGCCGGGTTTTGCCGGCTCAAGTGCCTACTATCTGAGATACATGGATCCGCATAACGATTCTGCCCTTGTTTCTCATGAATCTAACGATTACTGGCGTCAGGTTGACCTCTACGTGGGCGGAACTGAGCATGCCACCGGTCACTTGATTTACAGTCGCTTCTGGAACAAGTTCCTCTATGACCTGGGCTATGTGTGTGAACCCGAGCCATTCAAAAAACTCATTAATCAGGGCATGATCCAGGGTCGCTCCAATTTTGTTTATCGCATTAAGGACACTAACACGTTTGTTTCTTTCAACCTGAAGAAAGACTACGACGTGACTCCTATTCATGTGGATGTGAACATTGTGAGCAACGATGTGCTCGATTTGGATAAATTCCGCGCGTGGAGACCCGAGTTTGCCAATGCCGAATTTATTCTTGAGAATGGTAAGTACGTTTGCGGGTGGGCTATTGAAAAAATGTCCAAGTCCATGTTCAATGTGGTTAACCCCGATGATATTGTGGAAAAGCACGGAGCCGACACTTTGCGCCTGTATGAAATGTTCCTGGGACCGGTTGAGGCAAGCAAGCCCTGGGACACTAACGGAATAGATGGCGTAAAACGCTTTTTAAAGAAATTGTGGGGACTTTTCTTTAATGGTGATAAATTACTCGTCTCGGACGAAAAACCGTCTCCTGAGGCCTTAAAATCGCTTCATAAGCTCATTAAGAAAGTTACCGGTGACATTGAAATGTTCTCTTACAATACTTCGGTGGCGGCATTCATGATTTGTGTCAACGAACTGTCATCGCTTCGTTGCTCTTCGCGAGAGGTTCTGCAAGACCTTGTGGTTATAATAGCGCCTTTTGCGCCGCACATTGCTGAAGAACTGTGGCATCTGCTGGGTAATGAAACCACAGTGTGCGATGCTCAGTGGCCAAGTTTCAATGAGGAATATCTCAAGGAATCCTCTGCGAAATACACCGTTTTGTTCAACGGTAAACCGCGTTTCAATATCGAAGTTCCTGCTGGCACACCCGATGATGAGGTGCAGAGTGTGGCACTCAGCAATCCGGCAGCCGAAAAGTGGCTTGCAGGCAAGCAACCTAAGAAGGTGATTGTAGTACAGAACAAGATTGTTAACGTGGTGGTTTAACGAAAAACTGATTTTTATTATGAAGAAAATAGTTTTTGCCACGAATAATGCACATAAGTTGCAGGAAATGAGGCAAATGATTGGTAATGATTTTGAGGTGCTGAGTCTGAGTGATATAGGGTGCCACGAAGACATTCCGGAAACTTCTCCCTCTATCGAAGGTAATGCGCGTCAGAAGGCTTGCTATGTGAAGGAGCATTACGGCTACGACTGCTTTAGCGATGATACTGGGCTCGAGATAGATGCTCTTGGTGGTGAACCGGGTGTTCGCTCTGCCCGTTATGCCGGCGATGACCACAATAGTGAGCATAACATAGACAAGGTGCTACTTAAACTTGGCGACCGCAAGGACCGTACTGCCCGCTTCCGCACTGCTATCGCGCTTATCGAAGGCGAGCGTATTACAATTTTTGAAGGCAAGGTGGAAGGTAACATCCTTACTGAGCGGCACGGAGAAGGTGGATTTGGCTACGACAGTATATTCGCGCCTGTAGAAGCCGACGGGCTGACGTTTGCCCAGATGACTGCACAGGAAAAAAATGCCATCAGCCATCGCGGACGAGCCACTCGCAAACTCATTGCATATCTGCTTGGAAAGTAGTCTGAGCCGTCATAGACAAAAAATGAAGCCGCAAGTACATTAATCCTGCGGCTTCATTTTTTAATCCTAATGACCGATTCGGGTTTAAACTGTCCTTTAGTGGTCAGCAGTATTTAACTGTCGGTAAATACTTCTTCTATAGAACATTAGTAATTCTCAGCCTTCAGTTGGAAATAAGCCTGCGGGTGGTTACACACCGGACAAATTTCGGGTGCGGCTTTGCCCACCACAATATGGCCGCAGTTGCTGCACTGCCAGATGCAATCCTCGTCGCGTGAGAACACAAGTTTGCCTTCTACGTTGGCCAGCAGTTTGCGATAGCGCTCTTCGTGAGCCTTTTCAATTGCTGCCACACCTTCCATCTTGTCGGCTATCTCGTCAAAGCCTTCTTCGCGAGCCTCTTGGGCCATGCGCTTGTACATGTCGGTCCATTCAAAGTTTTCACCTTCAGCGGCGGCTTTCAGGTTTTCCACTGTACCCTTAATTGCTCCGCCTTCCAGATATTTGAACCACATCTTGGCATGTTCCTTCTCCTGGGCTGCGGTTTCCTCAAATATTGCGGCTATTTGCACATATCCGTCTTTCTTTGCTTTTGAGGCAAAGTATGTGTACTTGTTTCGTGCCTGTGATTCACCGGCAAATGCTTCCTGCAGGTTTTTCTCGGTCTTGGTTCCTTTTAAGTCTTTCATATTTTACTCTTGTAGTTAAAGATTATTATGTGAATTAATTATTTCTTAATTAGCTCTTGCTCAGCACTTCCTGCTCAAACTTCACTGTGGATTGTACATCGGGATTTTTGCGGCGCTTAATCATTTCCTCCACACCGTCTATCACGTTCACTATGAAGTCGCCCAGTTTTTCTGCCTCGCAGATGATGTCCAGATAGAAGATACCTGCCTGATAGGGATATTTCTTCTGGTTGATGTTCTCAATGTTCTCAGTGCGGCACAGGTTGCGGAAGTTGTTGATTTCACGCTCTTTGTTGTAGTTGCGCATGAGGTCCTCGGTGGTGGCGTTGTCCAGGTCGCACAGCACGGCCACCATGTTGGTCATTGCTTCGCTCACGTATTTTAGCATCGTGTCGATGTTGTCGTAGTTGTACTGGGTGAAATGTGCATGAATCTCTTCTTTGCGCACAAGTGTCTTTGCTATGTTGTTACACGAGTCGGCTATGCTCTCTATCTCACTTACGAAATTGAGCATGGTGGAAATCTGCAGCTTAGCACTGTAACTTAGTCGGCCGTCCACCACTCGGTTCAGGTAGTTGGCGATTTCTATTTCCATGCGGTCGGAAATGTCCTCATACTTACCAATGCGCGTGTATAGTTCGTTGAATTCCACAGTGCCTGTCTTAGTGTGAATCAGTTCCTTCACCATTCCCAGCATGCGCTCCACGCGCTCGGCATATACGCATATCTCTCGTTGTGCCTGCATGATGTTAAGTTCCGCTGCACCCACAAGTCCTCCGCTGATATACTTGAGTTGGAATTCCTCTTCTTCTTTTTTCTTGCTCTTTATCAGGAAGTTCACCATCTGCACGTACTGCTTTGTGAACCACACCATAATCAGCAGTGAGAAGATGTTATAGACGGTGTGATAGAGCGACATTCCCATCGACATTGCAAACTGCATATCTGCAATCATGGTGGCATTGGAACCGCCCGACTTGGTGTAGTCGTAAAGGGTGGTGGGGTCGCCGAAACTGAATACGTCTCTGGTGAGCCACACTATCATGTCAACGAACGGGAAGAATGCGGCAATCATCAGTATGGCGCAGAATATGTTATAGAGCAAGTGTCCGGCGGCGGCTTTCTTGGCGGCTGTGTTTCCGCCCAGTGATGCCAGCAGCGGAGTGATGGTGGTTCCCAGGTTGCTGCCCAGCACCATTGCGCACGACATGTCAAACGGTATCCAGCCCTTTGTGGCCATAATCAGCACTATGGCGAATGTTGCGGCACTGGACTGGATCACTATGGTTACCACAAGGCCCACTCCGAAGAAAATGAGCATCGACCAGAAGCCCATGGATGTGTAGGCCTGAAGCGACTGGAATATCTCAGGCGACTTGCTAAGGTCGGGCACGTTGGCACTGATTGCGTCAAGACCCATGAACAGGAACACGAAGCCGATGAGAAATTCACCGATTGACTTGTACTGGCTATTCTTCATGAAGAGCATGGGCACTGCTATTGCCAGTAATGGCAGCATGAACAGCGACATGTTCACCTTGAAGCCGAAAATCGACACAATCCATGCGGTGAGCGTAGTTCCCAGGTTGGCTCCGAATATCACTGCCATTGACTGCTCCAGTGACATAAGGCCGGCGTTCACAAAACTTACCACCATCACGGTTGATGCACTGGAACTCTGAATCAGAGCTGTGATTATCATACCGGTCATTACACCCATAAAGGTGTTCTTAGTCATTGCCGATAAAATGCTGCGAAGTCTGTTTCCGGCTGCTTTTTGAAGACCCTCACTCATCACCTTCATTCCGTACAGGAAAAGGCATACTGCGCCTAAAAGCGCCAGAAAATCCAAAAATGAGTAATCCATGACCCTCTGTTTGCGATTTGTTATTTAGAAATAATAAAAATAATAATATCAATAACTTGCCACAAATTTAAGCAAAATTGAATGTAAAACCAAAAACAAGTGGAAATTAATTTAAGTAGTTGTTACCCGCCTTTGTGTTTTGTTTGGCTGAATTGAGCGAGTGCTGCCGCAGTTCATAACTGTTTACAATATTCTGCCACAGGACATAGAAGCCTGGGCACACGCTGGCCAGCGGATTAAGGTAGGCGTAAGAAATCCAGATGGCGAACGAGGTGTTTTTCTGTCCTAAGGCTTGCGCGCCTTCAATGGGAACCCGCTCGTGGACTCCGATATAGTGCCCCACTGCGTACTGCACAAAACAGAGGACGGCTATAATGGCCGCCATAGCTATGAGGAACCAGGCGTTGATGCTGGAATTCATAATGTTTTTCACCGTAATGCCGGTGGTTATCATAAGCGAGAAGGCCCACAGATAGAAGGAAAGGTCGTTGATTGAAATAATTTTCTTGTGAAGTTTGTGCAGGTGATGCTTGATTACATAGGCCACGGCCATTGGAAGCACCAGTATTTCGCACACTCGCTCCAGAATAAGTAGGAACGATTGTACGACTGATAGTGTCTGATTGTGCTCAATAAGGGGAAATAGTACGGGAACGGTCAGTGCCGTTAGAAAATTGGAGATAAACGTGTAAGTGGTCATAGTCTCCAGGTTTCCGCCAAGTTTCTCGGTTACCACTGCGGCGGCGGTGGCTCCAGGGCCTATGATGCAGATAAGTATGCCCTCGGCCAGTACCAGCGCGCGTCCTTGGAGTTCAAACCCCTTAATCAGACCAAATACCATTGCCACCGATACAATCTGGAATGCGCAGGCCACCCAGTGCCAGCGGGCGGGGCGCATCTTGTGGAAGTCCACTTTGCAAAATGTCACCAGAAGCACCATAAACAGTACTATAGGCATCAGTGCATCCATTATGGGGCTGAAGAATGTGGCTGCATTTTCCAGAGCAGGAGTGATGGCAAAGGTGAGGTAAATAATCGTTCCTGCCACTATTGCCGACGGCAAAGTCCATTCTTTCAGGAAATTAATCAGTTTGTTCATCATTACCGTTGAGTTTGCTGATGTAGTTGTACAGTTTCTTGTAGAATGGGTGGCGTGTCATTGTTGTGGCGTCACCCAGCACAAAGAGCTTCATCCTCGCACGCGTCATGGCCACATTCATTCGGCGAAGGTCGCGCAGGAACCCTATTTGTCCGTCATCGTTGGAGCGTACCAGACTTATCATAATCACGTCGCGTTCTTGTCCCTGGAATCCGTCCACGGTGTTCACGGTGATGAACTTGCGTAACGGTTTGAAATAGGTGCTTCTTTTCAACAAACGCCGCAGATACTGCACCTGTGCTCGGTATGGCGAGATGATGCCCACGTCTATTCGCTCCTCTTCAATTCGTTCCCGCCCTATCCGTTCAAAATAGGTCTGCAATGTTGCCAGCGTTAGTGCTGCCTCATCTCTGTTGATGCGCCCGAAACTTTCGCCCACAAATTCTTCGCGGTATTCACCTTCGGTGTTCACCCAGGTAATGGCTGTGTCCAGGTCCAGAATGCCGCGGCTGTGCACTTCGCTGGCGCATCTCACCTTGCCGTCGTAGAACCAGTCGCTGGAGAATCGCATGATATCCTCGTTCATGCGATACTGCACCTGCAGCAGTGTCACGGTCTGTGGATTGTTTTCCACGATTCTCTCCATTAGTGTCTTGTCCAGCCTGCCTTTAATGGCCTCTATGCTTTTTACCGTGGGTGGCAACTGGCAGTGGTCTCCTGCAAGGATTACGCGGTCGGCTTTGCGGATGGCTATCCAGCAGGCGGCTTCCAGTGCTTGTGCGGCCTCGTCGATAAAAAGTGTTCCGAACCGTGTGCCTTCCAACACCCGGCTGGCACTGCCGGCAAGTGTGCACGCTATTACTCGCGCCTCGCCCATCAGTGTGTTATGGATGCGGATTTCCAGTTCGGTTATGCGGCTTTTAAGGCGGTCCATTTTCTGGTGGACTGCCTCGCCGCGTTTGCGGTTGGCTTGCACTTCGCGAAGGGTCTTTCGCAACGCCCACAACTGGGGATAGTCGGGATGCGCTTCGTAGCGGCGTTCGTATGTCAGAGCCAGCATCCGGTCGGTTACTCTTGCCGGATTTCCCACTCTCAGCACGTCTATTCCGCGATTACACAGTTGCTCGCTTATCCAGTCCACTGCCATATTGCTTTGGGCGCACACAAGTACCTGATTCTCACGGCGAAGTGTCTCATATATAGCCTCAACCAGTGTAGTGGTCTTACCGGTTCCCGGAGGCCCATGCACCACCGACACGTCTTTTGCGGCAAGCACGCTGTTCACGGCGGTCTGCTGGCTGGCGTTGAGCCACGGAAATTCCATGGGTGAGAGTTGCAATCTTGCCGTGGGGCGCCATCCGTAGAGGGTGTCGCGGATTTCGGCCAGACGGTTGCCCTTGGCGTTAATCACCCACTCCAGTGCTCCGGTCATAAGTTTGTAAGTGGTTTCGTCGAATGAAAGTTGCACTCCCGGCCGCTCCAGATTTCTTATCGCATCGGCCGTTGCGGGGTCATTCACGCTAATCACCATGCGGTTTTCTTCGGCATAACTTACAGTGCCGCCTTGCTTCAGGTAGTGCAGGTTGTCGCTGCCGTCCACGCTGAAGAACATCACCTGCTTCCCTGGCTCAAAATTATGCTCTATTTCGGTGTCTTCGTCTCGGAATATCTCTATTACCAGCGAGTTGAGCGAATTGTAATAAGTGCGTCCGCAGTGTGAGGGATACCAGCAGTCGCCGCGCTTCACTTTGCGGGCTATTCCCATGGTCTCGGTGAGCCGACGAAATTCTTCTTTCTCGGCATTGTATTCCAGATTCAGCAGTTCGCGTTGCCGGAGTAAGGCTTGTATGGCATTCTCTTTCTTGCTCACAGTGTTCCTTGCTCCACTCGCACGCAGATGCGTTCTATCATGGCGTCGTTTTTATCTTTGTCGGGGTTGTAGCCGGTTTTCATGTTCATGCCGAAGAACCGCCCGAACGTTTGCCAGAATCCGGCTCTGAATGTGCCCAAAAATGCTTTTACGATATTGTACGACGACTGGTTTGTTTCGCGGTTGATGAGTTTGATGAGCATTTTTCCCTGCGACCTGGTCATCTTCTTCATTTCGGGTTTGTACTGTCGGAAGATTTCTTTCTCAAACCGTTTCAGATATTCTTCCTTCTCTTTCTTTGTCGCGTAGGTCTCAAGATATTCGTACGTTTCAAGGAGCGTCACGCTTATAACCTTGGCGTAAGGTAGTGTTCGCTTCACATCGCGCACGGTTTTCCAGTAGAATTCCTCCTCTTTCTTGTTGCGGAACCGCTCGCGGGGATAGATGATGATGGGGTTGAAAACGAGCATCATCAGTGTGTCGCCACTCTCCTCTTCCACAAAGTGATACATGCCGGCCCACACTTTCCTCGTTAGCCCGGGAAGTTGGTCCAGATCGGGCATGTCAGGCTCGGACTGTGCGTGCAGCGGTGTCAGCGAAAAGGCGGCACCTATAAGCATTAATATCACTATAAGTTTTTTCATTGCGCTGGCAAAGGTATGTATCTTTCTTAAATCGCAGTGAAAGTGAATGGTTAAACTTTGTTTATCAACCCATTTGGTGCGTTATTTCTTTTTCAGGATTTTCCTGCCGTTACTTAAAATAATTATCCCTGTGGCATCTTGTGAAACAGGTTGGCCCAGCAAGTTGAACTGTTGTGTGTCAGCCTTATCGGTGTCTTTTATGATGCTTTCCACCCCCGAACCGTCGTTTGCCGGGATAAAGATTACCTCGCCCAGCGAAGAATTGTCGGTCTTGTGGTAGATGCACGTTTCAATCTGCTCAGGTGTCTGCTGCGCTACGCTCCAGGTGTTGCCCTGGGCATAGACGGTTGCGGTGCCGTTGTTGGCAAGGTCGCACTTAGCATACTCCGCCTCTCCGTTCCCGTTGTCTGAGAACACGTTGTTGCCGGGATTGTAGTCCTCAGCAAGTGGGTCCTCGGTCTTGCCACAGTTCACATCGTTGGCACCGATTATTGTAATTCCCCAGTAGTGGCCGCTGATTCTGTTGCCGCTCACCACAGCGTGGCTAGTGCCGTAAGGATTGGTGATATTGATGCCGCTGCCTCCGCTCATGGGGTTGCTGATGAAGTGGTTGTCCGTTATCTCGTTGTCGGTTATGCGCACGTTGCCGGCACCGGTGACAGTGATGCCGTAGGAGTTGTTTTTCACTGTGTTACGGCTTACTGTGCAGGTGTTATTAACAGCCATGCTGAGCAAGTTGCCCAGTGCTATTCCGCCGGCACGTGTCACCACGCCGCGTCCGGTCACGTTGTTGTCGGTGATTATAATGTCGTTATCGCCGCTGCAAGTGAGGTTGATGGCCGGTAAAAGGCGTTCCGACGTGCCGTTATCGGTGAATTCGCAGTTACTTATGGTTATGCCCACAGGGGTGTTGGCGCCCGATGCGATGCACCCGCCATAGCAGCCGGTGAATTCGGTTTCCGTTACTGAGTTGCCTGTTCCGGCGGCGGTGAAGTTCACGGCATTGCTGCTGAGTTTGCCGTTATGGTTACTGAACGAGCAGTTGTCGATAATCAGCGCGCCCTGTGCCGAGCCGAACGAAATTCCCACATACTCAAACCTTACATTGGCAAAACGAGCCTTAGCGCGCTCGCAGTACACACGTATGCCCTCTGCCGTCTCTGCCCCGTCGCCGGTAGCGGTGAGCGCGGCTTCGTTCTCCACTTCGGCACTGATGTCGCCATTCACGTTCAGGCGCGTCTTCGCGGCAAATTTCACAACGTCGCCATCAATGATTTTCAGTGAGTTGCCTTCGTTTATGGTCAACTCTGTGCCTGAAACTGTTATTCCTCCACCATCGAGTGTTAACTCGGTTTCGCTATGGGGGGTCAGAGTGTATTCCCCGTTTTTCTGTGTCACTCCGCTACCGTCAATCGCCGCGAGAGTTGCGAATGTGTATTCCTTGGCCTGCATGCTCAGTGGCAGCAGAAGCAAGGCTAAAATTGCAAAGTATTTCCTCATATCCCTGTTATGATGCGTAAATTCGGGTGCAAAGTTACTGCAACCCGAATTTAATACAAAATAAACCACTTGTTTTTTTCGCTGTAGGTTAGCGGTTGAGAGCGGGGTCGGTTATGGCGGTGATGGGAGTGCCTATGCACACGCTGGGCATCTGTATGTGCAACAGTGCGCAGATGGTGGGCGCAATGGATGTCATACCCACCGGTTTTGCTGTCTCTCCGTGCTTGATGCCCCACCCCATGAACACGAGCGGTATGTGCGCGTCGTCGGTGCTCCATGTGCCGTGGTTGGAACCGTCCTCAGCCTCATCTCCTGCGTAGTAGCCCGGCTTGAGCACTACGAACAGTTCGCCGCTTCTTTCGGGGTGATACCCCTTAACAAGGCGCTCTCGGAGCGGTTGTGGCACCGGTTCGGCCGTGATGTTCTCAAGGTCCACCACTCGCTCCACGGCCGGCGATGTGTAGAAGCAGCGTTTGGCTTCGGCTTTCACCGCTTCGCGGTTGAGTGCCGCACTGTCTATTGCGTGGTTGTTGAGATATATACTGAACTCATTGAAGTCCTTAATCAGGTTCTTTACACCGAACTTTTCCTCAAGCATGCGGTTCACTTCCTTGGCATCGTCGCCCCAGCACTTCCATGCGCCTGAAGGGATGCGATGTGCCGCAGAATACTTGTAGTTATTGGTACCGCCGTGGTCGGCGCTGAGAAACAGCAGGTAGTTGCCGCGTCCCACCTGCTCGTCGAGTGTGGTGAGGAAGTCGGCCAGGTCAATGTCGAGTTGGACATACGATGAGTCGGTCTGTGGCGAACGAGTGCCGTAGGTGTGCGAAATCAGGTCGGTGGGCGAAACGCTTACGGCAAGCATATCGGTGTTGCCGGTCTGCCCCAGCCGTTCGTTCTTGAGGATGGCTTTTGCCATGGCGAACGTCATGGTCACACCCTTTGGCGAGCGCGAAAGATTGGTCTTGAGCAAGTCGGCGTGTTCGCGATTGAAGTCGCTCAACCACTTGGGCAGTTGCTTCATATAGTAGTCGCTGGTGATAAATGCCGCGTCCTTCTGGCTGTACCAGAATGCGCCGTTGGCTGCGTGGCCGGCCGGAAGCACGGAAGCACGGTCTTTCAGTGCCACACCATAGACGCGCGATGCAAACTGTGTGGCCAGGCGCAGTTCGTCGCCTATGGTGGTGGCGAGCAGGTTGCGCGGCGAGCGTTTCCCGGCATTGCGCTCAGTGCCCACGCCGGTTGCCTCATCGTCCTGTACGCTCGACACGTGCTTGCCGTGAATGAAATAGTTGTTGCCGGCGATGCCGTGGAATGCGGGCGTTGAACCGGTATAGACGCTGGCGTGACCGCAGGCTGTAACCGTGGGAACGTAGTCGATGATGGTGTTGTTGCAGCTGAACCCCTCGTTCAGCAAGCGTTCAAAACCGCCGCCGGTGAAGCGGTCGTGATAGTAGTACATGTAGTCCCAGCGCATCTGGTCCACCATAATACCGACCACCAATTTGGGGCGTGCAGGGTTGGTCGAAGCAATTGCGCCTGCGAAGACAGCCATGGCGCACAACAGGAAGTAAAGTCTTTTCATAATTAATCGCGTTAAAGTTCAGATTTTTCACAAAGGTAGCAAAAAACTTTGTACTTAGCCCTACTATTGCGATGTTCAGATTGAAAAGATGCTGAAAAAGTAACTATTTCTTGGAGAAATATGTTTTAGTTATTAACTTTGTACGATTTTGGCATGGTTGTTGCTGTAAGAAAATGATATAAGACTGCAACATTTTGCTCACTCAGAACGTCAAAATCAAAATAAGGCTCTCATTAATCAAGAGAATAACTAATAAACAAATATACTAACTCAAACGAAAAATTAAGATTTTATGAAACTGAGGAAAATCTTTGCAGCATTCTTGCTGCTCGCTGCGGGTTCGGTTATGGCACAGGGCATGGGCCCCATCCCTGTGGATCCGGCAGTGCGTACAGGCAAGCTCGATAATGGCTTGACCTACTATGTGCGCCAGAACAACTACCCCGAGCATCGTGTGAACTTCTACATCGCCCAGCGTGTGGGCTCGTTGCAGGAAGAGGAGAGCCAGCGTGGTCTCGCCCACTTCCTGGAGCACATGGCCTTCAACGGCTCTGACAACTACAAGGGCAATGGCGTGATTGACTACACACGCACACTGGGTGTGGACTTCGGCCGTGACCTGAACGCTTACACCAGCATCGACCAGACTGTGTATAACATCAACGACGTGCCGTCCACTCGTCAGAGCGCTCTCGACTCGTGTCTGCTCATCCTGCGCGACTGGTCGTGCGGTCTGCTTCTCGAAGACGAGGAGATTGACAAGGAGCGCGGTGTGATTCACGAGGAGTGGCGCCTGCGTTCGTCGGCCATGCAGCGCATGCTGGAGCGTAATCTGGAGGCTCTTTATCCGGGTTCCAAGTATGGCAAGCGTATGCCTATCGGTCTGATGTCGGTGGTCGATAACTTCAAGTACGACGAACTGCGTAACTACTACAAGAAGTGGTATCACCCCGAGAACCAGTGTATTATCGTGGTTGGTGACATTGACCTTGACTACACAGAGGCTAAGATTAAGGAGATGTTCTCTCCCATCACCACCAGTTCGTTTGCCGCTCATGTAACCCCCGAGGCTGTGCCCGACAATGAGCAGGCTATCGTGGTGGTTGACAAGGACAAGGAGCAGCAGTACGACCTCGTGGAACTGTGCTTCAAGCATGAGCCTGTGCCCGATGAGATGAAGGGCGACATAGCCTATCTGGTGATGGACTATGTTACCGATATGATGGCCGAGATGCTCAACAAGCGACTGAGCGAGAAGGCTCAGGAACCCGACTGCCCCTTTATTCAGGCTTTCGGTAGCGACGGCACTTATATCTTCTCTCGTCCTATGGACGCTTTCACCCTCTACGGCGTGGCTAAGGAAGGACAGGCCGAGGCTACTATGAAAGTGCTCATCGAGGAGGCTCGCCGCGCCGCTGAGTTCGGATTCACTGCCACTGAGTACGCACGTGCAAGGGCTGAGTACCTGAGCAAACTCGAGGACCAGTACAACAATCGCACAAAGATTACCAACGAGCGCTACGGACGCAGCTATGTTGCCAACTATCTGGAAAAGGACCCGATACCATCGATAGAGGACGAGTACAAGATAATGAACATGATAGCCCCCAACATTCCGGTTGATGCAGTTAATTCTCTGCTCCCAGAACTTATCAGCAAGGATGACAAGAATGTGGTTCTGGAGGCGTTCCTTAACGAAAAGGAAGGTCGCGAATATCCCACTACTGAGAGCCTGAAGGCATCGTTCGACGCCGGTCGTCAGACTAAACTTGAGGCCTTTGTCGATAATGTGAAGGATGAGCCGCTGATGTCTGCTCTTCCCACTCCGGGCAAGATTGTGAGAGAGACTGAGAATACTAAACTCGGCTACAAGGAACTGGAACTGAGCAACGGTGCTAAGGTGATTCTGAAGAAGACCGACTTCAAGGACGATGAGATTCAGTACTATGCTGAGGCTAAGGGCGGTAGCTCGCTCTACGACCAGAAGGACTGGGCTAACTTTGAACTCTATGACGCTCTCGTGGGCTACAGCGGCCTTGGCGAGTTCGACAACAAGGAACTGGAGAAAGCCCTCGCCGGCAAGAAGGTGAACGTGGACCTGAGCATGGGCACGTATTACGACCGCCTGAGAGGTAACTCCACCGTGAAGGACCTAGAGACTCTGTTCCAACTGAACTACCTCTACTTCACCAATATCAAGAAGGACGAGAAGTCGGTGGCAAGCCTTATGAGCCTGCTGGAGACTACTCTCAAGAATAAGGGTCTGACTCCGGAGGCTGTGTATGCCGACTCTGTGAGCTACACCATGGGCAACCACCACTGGCGCAGCAAGCCATTCAACCTCGAGGACCTGGCCGGTGTGAACTACGACCGCATTCTGGAGATGGCTAAGCAGACTACCGCCAATGCCGGCAAGTTCACGTTCTACTTCGTGGGTTCGTTCGACGAGGCTGTGATTAAGGGTTACATTGAGCAGTACATCGCTTCTCTGCCCGGCACAGGTAAGACCAGCGCTTACAAGAACGTGGCTTCACTGCCTAAGGGCGAAGTGCTCAACCACTTCTCACGCAAGATGGAAACACCTAAGGCTATCGCTCGTATGTACTGGACTAACACTACCCTTCCCTACACTCTCAGCAACTCTGTAATCGCCGATGTGGCAGGACAGTTACTCGACATGGTGTATCTGCAGAAGATACGCGAGGATGCCGGAGCGGCCTACTCTGCCGGGGCTGTGGGTAACGTGAAGTTTGAAGGCGACGATGTGACTACGTCTTTGGTGGGAATCGTTCCCATGAAGCCCGAGAAGGCTCAGGAGGCACTGAAAATCATGCGTGAGGAGTTTGCTCGCATGGGCACAATGGCCAGCGAGGAGAACCTTCTCAAAGTCAAGGAAGTTCTTATCAAGGATGCTGAAACCAATGCTAAGAAGAACAGCCACTGGGTGAATGTGCTTTCAATGTACGTTGACCGCGGCATCGACCTCGAGACCGACTATGTGGAGACGGTTAAGAATCTGAAGATTACCGATGTTACTAACTGGGTTCGCAACTTCCTGATTCTGCCTGGTAACAAGGTGGAAGTGGTTATGATGCCCGAGGAGTAATCTGCGAGGTGATATTTTAGTCGGCCTAATGACCGATTTTGCTATAACTCAGCACTGAGCATTCCGGCTCGGTGCTGGGTTGATCTTTGGCCAAAGCGTGCGGGTTCACTATGCCCGAAAAACGCTTCTAAACGCCCTATAGCGCCCTAGAATCGCGTGAAATATCATCGGGGTGTTGCTGCATGGCTGGAGCACCAAGTCGCTTAAAACGCCATTAAAACGCTTTTGTGGTCATCTGCTCTTTTTCTTGCGTCATGGCAATACTATGGGATAGAAAAATCCGGTTTTGGTTGGTGTATTGGGGCAAAACTTATAACTTTGTGGTAATTAATGTGAATCAACGCTAAAACCAACGGAAATTATGCTAACTAAGACCTTAAGCGCGGCTGTACAGGGAATTGATGCCATAGTGGTGACAATAGAGGTGTCGGTGGATTGGGGCACCGGTTTTGTGATAGTGGGTCTGCCCGACGCGGCGGTGAAGGAGAGCAGCGAGCGTGTGCGGTGCGCCATTCAGCAGGCCGGATTCGACTTCCCCCGCAAGTCGGTGGTGATTAATATGTCGCCGGCCGACATCAAGAAGGAGGGTTCGGCCTATGACCTGCCCATTGCCATAGGTATTCTTGCCGCAGATGAGAAGGTTAAAAGCGATGCGCTGGGGCGGTATATGCTGATGGGTGAACTTTCGCTCGACGGGGCCGTCCGTCCCATAAAGGGGGCTCTGCCCATGGCCATAAAGGCGCGGGAGATGAAACTGGACGGTTTCATCCTGCCTAAGGAGAACGCTATGGAGGCCGCTGTGGTGAATAATCTGAATATCTACGGCGTGGAATCTATCGACCAAGTGATAGCGTTTTTCAATGGTACCGCTACCCTGGAACCTACTGTGGTGGACACCAGGGCTGAGTTTGCCCGTGCGCAGGGCCAGTACCCGTTCGACTTCTCGGAAGTGAAGGGACAGGAGATGGTTAAGCGTGCATTTGAGGTGGCATGTGCCGGCGGTCATAACATTTTGCTTACTGGTAGTCCCGGTTCGGGAAAATCTATGATGGCGAAGCGGCTGCCCAGCATTTTGCCCCCTCTGACGCTCTCGGAGGCCTTAGAAACGACTAAAATCCACTCTGTGGCCGGTAAACTTAAAGGCGGCACTACGTTGCTCACAACGCGTCCTTTCCGCTCACCACACCACACAATATCTCCGGTTGCCTTGGTGGGTGGTGGAACCTACCCTACTCCCGGAGAAATCAGCCTTGCGCACAACGGTGTACTCTTCCTTGACGAGTTGCCTGAATTTAACCGCAGTGTGCTGGAGGTGATGCGTCAGCCGCTCGAGGACCGGCACATCAGCATCAGTCGTGCAAAATACAGCATTGACTATCCGGCCTCGTTTATGCTGGTGGCCAGCATGAATCCATGCCCCTGCGGCTACTACGGCCATCCCACCAAACCATGCGTGTGCACTGAATATCAGCGAATGCAGTACATGAACAAGATTTCCGGTCCGTTGCTCGACCGCATCGACATTCAGGTGGAGGTGCAGCCGGTGGATTTCGACTCGCTGTCCGACAAGGCACCCGGTGAGCCCAGCGCCGCCATCCGTGAGCGCGTGGTGGCCGCCCGCCGGATACAGGAGTTACGCTTCAGGGACGACCCCGGCATCCACTGCAACGCTCAGATGACCCCTACCTTGCTCCACAAGTGGGCCGAGCCCGATGCTGAAGGGCTGAAGAAACTGCGCGATGCCATGGAGCGGATGAGCATGAGTGCTCGTGCCTACGACCGCATCCTGAAAGTGGCGCGCACTATCGCTGACCTCGACGGCTCGGTAAGCGTGCGGTATGAGCACATAACCGAAGCTATCGGCTATCGCTCCCTCGACCGCAACAATAACTATTCGGGCAGTTAGTTATTATGAGATTCAGAAACGGTTATAATCAGGATATATGCTTCTCCAAAAGTCACATGAATCCACCCTTTTTCGGAATAAGGTTATGGACTGGTACTAACTAAGTTGCATAAGTAGTTAGATATATTTTTATATATTGCACACGAAAGTTCTATTATGGTAAACTATGGCAAAAGATGATAATGTAAAAGGTAGCAACTATGGGTGTTTTATATTTTGTATCATTGGTACAATAATAGCTGTGATACTCTCGTCGCACTCTCTATATTGGCTCTTCTTAATCGTTATTGTGTGGTCGCTGGGAATTGGTGTCTTAACTGAGAATAACAAAGGGTCACCTGCAAAAACCTGTGTTTGGACGTGACACTATCCGAAGATGAGCGAGA
>CALAVE010000053.1 GCA_937892215.1 uncultured Porphyromonadaceae bacterium | reverse complement strand
GTCTGTTCTGGCCAGTGAGCAGGCGGTTGAACGGTCGGCATTCGGACTTATTAAAAACCCTGATGGCCTTGTGAGAATGTGCAGAGCAAATGTGGTCAAACTGTTGTCATACAACGCAAAAGGGGAAATGATCAGAGACCCGAAGGAAGTTAACAAGACTATTCTTAGGCTTTTGGGGAGGGATACGGATGAAAGAATCGTTAATGGTAATCGAGAACCGCAAAACAGACGGAGCACAGCCGGTGAAAGTGTTCCTGTCATCTGACGGGATGTATCTGGTAATCCGCTGGAATGAATGCGACATGAAGATTTCCACAGCCAACAACTTCTTGATTTCCGTCGGCTACATCTTCTAAACTCACAGATTGAGTTAAACATTATAAAGCGGCGCACCGAGGTTTCCCTCTGATGCGCCGCTTTCCTTATTCCGTCGGCACGGCTCTGGCTTATTCCTGCACCATGTTCGGCACAATCAGGCGGTAGCCGCGGCCATGAACATTGTTGATTTCAATGTTGGGGTCGCCCTTCAGGAGCTTGCGCAGCTTGGTGATGTACACGTCCATGCTGCGGGCATTGAAGTAGTTGTCGTCAATCCAGATGCTCTTCAGCGCAAAGTTGCGCTCCAGTATCTCATTCACGTGGGCGCACAGCAGGGTCAGCAGCTCGCTTTCCTTCGTGGTGAGACGCTCGTTCACGTTGCCGCAGATAAGCACTTGCTTCTGGGTGTCGAAAGTGAACTTGCCAATCTGGTACATGGTGATTTCCTTGCCCTTCTTGCCCTTCACGCGGCGGATGATGGCCTCAATGCGATACACCAGCTCCTCCATGCTGTAAGGCTTGGTGATGTAGTCGTCGGCTCCGCGCTTGAAGCCCTCCAGTATGTCTTCCTTCAGCGTCTTGGCGGTAAGGAAGATAATGGGCACCTCGCTGTTCACGGTGCGAATCTCCTGTGCCAACTGGAAGCCGTCTTTCTTCGGCATCATGATGTCCAGCAGGCAGATGTCGTAGCGCCCCTTCAGGAATGCCTTGTAGCCGCTCTCGCCGTCGGTGAATAGTTCTGCCTCGTAGCCCTTGTCCACAAGGTACTCTCTCGTAATCATGCCCAGGTTCTCATCGTCCTCGCATAATAGAATTCTTAATTTCTCGTCCATAGTAGTATTGTTTTATTTGTTGATTATTGTTCCGTTTTTTTATTTGTAGAGGGGTAGGGTGATTATGAACTTAGAACCCTGGTTCACTTCGCTTTCCACCCTTATGGTGCCGTTGAACAGCGTTATCATCTTGTGGACGTAGGCCAGGCCAAGCCCGAAGCCTTTCACGTCGTGACGATTTCCGGTGGAGACGCGGTAGAACTTGTCGAAGATACGTTTCTGGTCATCTTTCTTGATGCCTATCCCGTTGTCGCTGATGGTGATTTCCAGCCAGTCTTCGCCTATGTTGCGGGTGGTGATCGACAGCTCCGGCTCCACGTCTTCGCGGCGGTATTTCACGGCGTTGTCCAGCAGGTTGAATATCACGTTGGTGAAGTGCATCTCGTCCACGTTCACCACCGAGTCCTCGGCGTCGAGGGCATAACTGATGTGTCCGCCGAATTTCTCCACTCTTATCTTGTAGGTGTTAGTCACGCTGGCTATCACCGAGTTTACGTCCACGTCTTGCAACTTTAAGGTGGCGCTTTTCTGGTCGAACATCGACATCTGAAGCACCTTTTCCACCTGGAATTTCAGGCGGTTGCTCTCATCGTTGATTATCCCTGCCATGCGCTTTAGCATGGTCGGGCTCTTGGTCACCGAGTCGTCATTAAGCATCTGCGAAGCCAGCGATATCGTGGAAATCGGAGTCTTGAACTCATGCGTCATGTTGTTGATAAAGTCGTTCTTGATGTCGGTGAGCCGCTTCTGCTTGAACACCAGCGTAATGGTGTAGATAAACACTATTATCAGTATCAGTGTGAAAGCCAGCGACGGTATCATGAACCGCACCGACGAGAAGATGTACTTGTGCTTGGTGGGGAACTTCACGTTGAGCGTGTGGCGCCTCACAAGCGGGTCGCTCTGGAACAGGGCCTGGCGATACGCGCCGGTGAATGTGGTGGCGCTGTATTCGCTGCTTTCGTACACAATGCTTTCATCGCGAGTGGTTATTGCGAATTCAAACGGCAGCTTCAGGCCGTTGCTCTCCAACTCTTGCTCTATGTAGCGATGAACTGTGGCCGAGTCAGCGCGCTCCCGGATGGGGCGGTCGCTCGACTGCGACAGGATGTTCATAATCACCTCATTGAGTAGTTCTTTCTGATAGAGATACTGCCCGCGCAGAATCTCCTGACGGTTCTGATAGTTACCGCCGAAGTCCTGGATGTTGTCCACGCTCTGGGCCACATTGTCGGGCACAACCATGTCGGTGCTGTCGGCCAAAGAGCCGCCTTGCACGTCAAACTTGCTCATGCCCATCGGGGCGCTGAGCGATGCCTGTGTCTCACCCAATTCCAGATCCAGGAAGTGCATGGTCTCATCGCGCTCAAGCATGGTCGATACGTCGTAGAGGCTACGCGACACTATCTCGCCGAACTGCTGGTTGCGCATCTCCACCATCCGCTCCATGTACATAATCTGCACAAACAACAGGCCCAGTAGCGTTACCGCCATCAGGATAGTGAGAAGCCATATAGTGGATTTCTTCATAATTTCACGCTTTTATCTCTTCGCCTAACCGCCATGGAGTCCATGTTGTAACTGCCTATGACGGATGAAGCGTAAAGAAGATTTTTAACATTACGGTGCAAAATTAACATAAAAAATCCAAAAAACCAAATCTTTTTAACAAAATCTGCACTGAATCGTACCGACTTTGTTCTGAAAACATGATTTGGAGTGGGGCATAGAGCAAAAGAAAGGCGACTTTTCGCCGCCTTTCTCTATATCGGATTTATGTGTTTTATCGCTTACTTCACAGCCACCTTGCGGGCAATGCCGTCGGCAACCACTATGTAGTAGCCCGGTTCCACATTTGTTACAATCGTTGTACCCACAAGCGCGCCGGATAAAGTGTAAACCTGAATACTGGTGGCATCGCTCACCATAATTGCACCGTTGACGATATTTATGGTTGTGTTGCTCACTGTTATGTCGCTCACCGCCGTCTGGGTGGAAATCGTCACGGTAGCCTCAGTGTTATCTATTGCGTTGCGTGTGCCGTCGGGTGTCGAAAGACTTCCGTCAGTGAAGGTTATGGCACATTCTCCTGAGGCGTCCTCGCTGGCCGTTACTTGGATTGAGCCGAGTGTGTAGGTCCCTGCCGATAGGGCCTCGGCTTCGGGAGAATATGAAAGTGAAATCACTCTCAAGTGGTCAGCGCTCCTCAGGTTGGAATTGAAATAATCCCACTCTGTGAACGGCTCTGCGGCTGCTATGTACGATGTGCCATCGATGGGTGTGAAACTCAGTTCGCTCGGCAGAAGTATGTTTGCCTGAAGTCCGGCAAAACTTATATCCGACTTCACTTTCACGTCCACAATCTTGCTCTCGCCGGCTTCAATTAGGAACGGCTCAATCCAAACCTTCTTGGCCAGATTGTCGTCCTCATAGTTTTCGGTTCCATCGGTCGCTACGTAGAGGTCGTTGAGCGGATAAGATTCACTTCCTTCCTCGTTGGAGAGTTTCATGTTGTACAACAGAATCTTCTGCGAGTTATCGTAGGTGGCATCTGCTTTCACGTAGAATGTGAGGTAGCAATAGTCTGTCCCCTGAGTGTACGAACCTTCGCCGTTCCACTTGGCGCAGAGCAGGGTCAGTGCGCCGGTGTCGTCTTGGGGCGTGTTAGGGTCGTCGGCCGAGAGCACTTCTCTGTTGAAAATCATCCAACTCGGGTATATCTCGTTTCCCTCATCTTCGTAGTCGTAAAGATTGGCGTATTTCGCTTTGCTCTTGGCGAAACTCAAGCCTTCGGGCAATTTCACTCTCACCTGAAATCCTCCAAGCGCAAAGTCGGTTACTCCGCGCAATTCCAAGGTCTTTGTCTCACCGGGATTTATGGTGAAACTCTCCACATACATTTTGCGGCTGTCGGTTGCTTGGGCTGCTCTTAAATTCAGCGACAGCAGCATCAGAATGGCACACGTAAGTATTATTCTTGGTCTCATAGCTGTCTCTGTTTATTGGTTTAACACTAAGTTCGCCAGCGTCACCAGGTCGGCCACATCCACGTATCCATCACTGTTCAGGTCGTACGACTCGTTGTAAGTGTCGTCTTCTGTCAGGATGATGTTTGCCAGGTACACGATGTCGGTCACATCCACCAAGCGATCCAGATTGATGTCGCCGAATAGGGGCGCGTTCTCGTCTCTCATGTACCAGAATGTCACGGTCTTGTCGCTGTTTCGCTGAATCTCGGTCAGTGGTTGCCCCATGAAGCCCGCGTTGCCGGTTGCATTTCCATTGCTGGTGAGGTTGAGTTTTGCGGCGGGGGAGGAGTCGTCGGTCAGTTCATGGTTGCTGTTGCCGAACAGGTCGGCCGACTCGGTTTCGGCCGATTCAATTCCGTCGGCCGGAACCAGCGTGAACAGTTGCACTTCCTCATTGTTCACGGTGTTTGCGGTCCAGCGGCTTGCGATATACGACACATGGGTCACCATCAGTCCCTGGTCGGCTATGTACTTGTCCCAACCTTGCTTAGAGCGGTTCTCCAGCACATAGTATTCGTTGCTGTTAACTGGGCTGGTAATCTTGTATGCGATGTCGGTGCTCGCGCTCTTCTGGTTCCACACCGGCAGCGTGTACTTGGTGTTCTCTTGTGGAGTTTGCAGAGTCACCCAGCCCATGAACGACTTTTCGTAACCGCCGTAACCCACCGGAGTGTAGCCGTTGTTATTGTAGCAACCGGAGTTCATCAGGCTCCAACTGCCTATGCCCCAGTAGCCGTTGCTGTAAGTGGTCTCGTAGAAGTCAGGCAGTCCCAGGCAGTGGCTGAACTCGTGGCAGAAAGTGCCTATTCCGTCCATCGTGGTTCCTGTGTCACGGCTGCCGTAAATCTCATTGAACACACCGAAGTCGTCAATCTTCACACCGTTGCGAGTCACCACACCGTTGCCGTCGCCGTAGTATTGTCCGCTTGATAGCGACCACCTACAGGGCCAAATGGACTCCGGCACAGTTGCCGAGGCCTGAGCCTCGCCCACGCCTGCGTAAACCACTATGCACACGTCGGCGTAACCGTCGCCGTTGTTGTCGTAGTTGGCCCAGTTGATGTCATCACCGGCCTTGGCGATTGCCTCCGAAACCATCCTTGCCACACCCTGGTCACTTCCTTTGCGGTTGCCGCTGGTCAGGTTGCCTCCGTAGGTGGCGCGATCGTTATCCAACGGATAGATGCCATACACGTCGAACTGTGGCTGGTAGCTGCCATTGCTCTGGTCGTAGAAGTACTGATACACACTCGATGAACCGCTGGTGTATGTGCTGCGGAACTTGTCGATTGTGTTTGAGCACTCCTTGTCGCTGAATTCAATCACGATTACCGGAATCCGTTGCGTGCCGGTCGTGGGCATCGACGACTTGGCCTTGCGGGGCGCTTTAGCCCTGTTGTTCTCCACGCTCTTGCGCTCAGCGGCCAAGTCGGCCGTCGTGAGCGAGTGGCGAGCCACAAATTCCATCTCATTGGCTTTCCGCTCACCGGCTTCGTGTGCCATCATGGTGGCAACACCATCATGGGTGCGGTAATACACGTTTCCGTCTTCACCCAGCTCCACCGCCTTCCCGTCCAGCGTGATGAGGCTGTGGTGCCACTCGTCACCAATAGCGGTTACCGTGATAGTGCTTCCGTCACTCTGCGTGATGGCAGTCGGCGTAGGTCTGGCAGGCACGGCTTGTGCAACCAAGCACACCATAGCCAGCATCGCCGTGAATAGTAGTTTAAGTCTCATAATATTACTTGTATTATAATTAGTTTTCTCGGTTTTTAACCCGATTCGGGCATAATTCACTTCAGCCCACAAAAATACAACTTTTTCCCGATAATCCAATCACTTACCCGCAATTATGACAGTAGCAAAAAAACAAACACCCAAAAAGCCATAAATCAACACCTATAAAACTCGCAGAAATAAAAGTCAGAACCACAGTTAAATACGCAAAAAGGTGAGAACCACATCGCCCTCACCCGTATCTATCTTAGAAATAATACGCTATCGACGTTCCCGCTCGCCATTTTCGGCCGTCAAAGTACCATTTCATTGAGTCTCCGTACTTGAAATAATCCTTTGCGTACAGATACCAGTCGATGTGCCGTGTAAGTATTCCGATGCCTAAATTGAAATCCATCGTATCCTCTAAGTCCTTCAAGCCAAATCCATATTCATACCCGGCACCGATATAGAATTTTCCGCTGCCCACCTTGAACGTATTGAATTTCAGATTCGCCGGTAGGGTTATGTAACTGCCCAGAGTATATGGATCATAATACGCATAATAGGACATCATCGTGTAGCGCACCCCAGCAGAGAAATTCACCACATCGTTGAGATTACCCACTTTCATAAGTAAGCCAGCACCCCAACTGAGAGTCCATGACTTGTCCCATATCCGGTTAAAATCACCCGTTAACTCCAGTCCCACACCACGGCAACCGCATCAAAATATTCACTAAATAGTCAATGATTTTGAATTGCAAT
>CALAVE010000052.1 GCA_937892215.1 uncultured Porphyromonadaceae bacterium | reverse complement strand
GAGCGTTTTGACACGTATGTGATAAAAGGCGAGCGCGGCTCGGGTGAGGTGTGCCTCAACGGCGCGGCGGCCCGAAAAGTGCTTCCCGGGGATGTGGTGATAATAATGTCGTATGCTATGATGACCCCCGAAGAGGCAAAGACCTTCAAGCCGGCGATAGTGTTCCCGGACACGCACACTAACAGGCTGATAGACTGAGGCCGGAGAGGAAGAAAAAGAGAAAAGAACATTAAGAAAAACAGAAAATAAGAGATATGTTTGACAATTTATCGGAGAGACTGGAACGGTCGTTCAAGATACTGAAAGGTGAAGGCAAGATAACGGAGATAAACGTGGCGGAAACGCTGAAAGACGTGCGCCGCGCCCTGCTGGACGCCGACGTGAACTACAAGGTGGCGCGCGACTTCACCGAAACGGTAAAGGCCAAGGCGCTGGGGCAGAACGTGCTCACGGCAGTGAAGCCGAGCCAACTGATGGTGAAGATAGTACACGACGAGTTGACAGCCCTGATGGGTGGCGAGCCCGCGCAGTTCAATATAGAGGGCAGTCCGGCCGTGATACTGATGTCGGGACTTCAAGGTTCCGGTAAGACCACATTCAGCGGCAAGTTGGCCCGCAAGTTGAAACTGGAGAAGAATAAGCGCCCGCTTCTGGTAGCGTGCGACGTTTATCGTCCGGCAGCCATAGAGCAGTTGAAGGTACTGGGCGCCCAGATAGATGTTCCGGTGTATAGCGAGCCCGAGAGTAAGAATCCGGTGGAGATAGCGCAGCACGCCATAGCCGAGGCCAAGCAGAAAGGTTATAACCTGGTGATAGTGGACACGGCCGGTCGTCTGGCGATAGACGAGCAGATGATGCAGGAGATAGAAGCCATCAAGCGTGCTATAGAGCCGACGGAGACCCTGTTTGTGGTGGACTCGATGACCGGTCAGGACGCAGTGAATACCGCGAAAGAATTCAACGACCGACTGGACTTTGACGGCGTGGTGCTGACAAAACTTGACGGCGATACCCGCGGCGGAGCGGCACTCTCGATACGTTCGGTGGTGAACAAGCCCATCAAGTGGGTGGGAACCGGCGAGAAGATGGAGGCGATAGACCCATTCCGTCCGGCCGGAATGGCCGACCGTATCCTGGGCATGGGCGACATAGTGTCGTTTGTGGACCGAATGCAGCAGCAGTACGACGAGGAAGAGGCCAAGCGCCTGCAGAAGAAACTCGCTAAGAACCAGTTTGACTACAACGACTTCCTGTCTCAGATAGCCCAGATAAAGAAGATGGGAAATCTGAAAGACCTGGCCTCGATGATTCCGGGTGTGGGGAAAGCCATAAAGGACATAGACATAGACGACAACGCGTTCAAGAGTGTGGAGGCCATAATCTACTCAATGACCCCATATGAGCGCAGTCATCCCGAAGTGATGAACGGTAGCCGTCGTCAGCGACTGGCACTGGGAAGCGGCACGAGCATCCAGGAAGTGAACCGGTTGCTGAAGCAGTTTGAGCAGACGCGCAAGATGATGCATCAGGTGAGCACCATGAACCCGATGAAGATGATGCGCGGCAAGAAGAAAAAGAGATAAAGACAATAACCCCCCTCTGGTGGCAAGGCGCATTGTTATGAAACTGATTGACGGTAAAAAAGTCGCAAAAGAAGTCCGCGGCAAGATAGCCGAGGAAGTGGAGCGCATGGTGCAAGCCGGTGAGAGCCGTCCGCACCTTGCTGCCGTTCTGGTGGGCACCGACGGCGCCAGTCGGACGTATGTGAAGAATAAGGTGCTGGCCTGTGAGGAATGCGGTTTCCGGTCCACTGTGGTACGCTTGCCCGAAGATATCAGCGAGCGCGACCTGCTGACCGAGATAGACCGCCTGAACCACGATGACACGGTGGATGGCTATATAGTACAGTTGCCCCTGCCGGCTCACATAGATGAGCAGCGCGTGGTGGAGGCGATAGACTACCGCAAGGACGTGGACGGATTCCATCCGATGAACGTGGGTCGGATGTCGATAGGGCTTCCCGGAATACGTCCGGCAACCCCTCAAGGCATACTGATGCTGCTTGATTACTACGGCATAGAGACCGCGGGCAAGCACTGCGTGGTGCTGGGCCGGAGCAACATCGTGGGGCGTCCGGTGGCATCGCTGCTGCTGCACAAGTCGTTTCCCGGAAATTGCACGGTGACGGTGTGCCACAGCGCGACGAAAGGCCTGAAGAAGATTACCCGGCTGGCCGACATAATGATAGTGGCGATAGGGTCGCCGCTGTTCGTTACAGCCGACATGGTGAAAGAGGGGGCGGTGATAATAGACGTGGGCATAACGCGCGTGGTCAATGACTCTAAGCCACGCGGCTATGAACTGCAGGGCGACGTGGACTTTGAGAACGTGGCTTCCAAGTGCAGTTATATCACCCCGGTGCCAGGCGGCGTGGGCCCAATGACGATAGCGTCGCTGATGCGCAACCTGCTGGAATTGCGCAGGCTCAGGAAAGAGAATAAGTTGTGAACCGCTGAGGGCAAGAAACCGCTATGAATGGAACGCTGTGCATAATGCTGTTGTCGCTGTTGTCGCTGCTGGAGGGGAATTTCAGCATAGAGATGGCCTTTGTGGGCGACGCCATGCAGCACGGGCCGCAGATAAAGGCTGCACGTCAGGCCGACGGGACCTACGATTACACCCCCTGTTTCAAATATGTGGAAGACGACATCAAAGGCGCGGATTACGCTGTGGTGAATCTGGAGTGTCCGCTGGGCGGGACACCCTACAGCGGCTATCCGGCCTTCAGCGCCCCCGACGAGTATGCGGCGGAACTGCGGCGCGTGGGCTTTGACCTGTTTACCACGGCCAACAATCACTGTCTGGACCGGCGGGACAGCGGACTGAAGCGGACCCTTGACGTTCTGGACCGCCTGGGTGTGGCTCACGCGGGGACCTACAGGAACAAGGCAGAGCGAGAGCGAGCGTTACCGCTGGTGGTGGACGTGAAAGGCGTGAAGATAGGATTCCTGTCGTACACCTACGGGACCAACGGAATCCCCATTCAGGGCGATGCTGTGGTGGACATAATAGACAAGAAGCGGATAAAGGCCGACATAGCGGCAGCCCGCAAGGCCGGCGCGCAGATGCTGTGCGTGTGCATGCACTGGGGCATAGAATATATGCTAAAGCCAGTTCAGGAGCAGAAGAACCTGGCCGACTTCCTCGTGGGCGAGGGCGTGGATCTGATAATAGGCAATCATCCGCACGTGGTGGAGCCGTGGGAGATACGCTACAGCCCGGAGCACGGGAAGCGGGTGCTGGTGGTATATAGTCTGGGGAACTTTATTTCTAACCAGACAACGATAGACAGCCGCGGCGGTGCGATGATAAAGGTGAGGATAGATGTATCGGGCGACCGTCCCGAGGTGCGAGACGCGGAGTGCAAGTTGTTCTTCGTGCAGAAGCCGCGCATGGGAGGTGAGAATTACGTGCTGATACCGGAGGGGCGCGAGGACTTGCTGCGAGCCGACTCGAAAGGGGAATACAACACGTTTATGAGCCGCACGCATAAGACCCTGGGCGAGTGACAGGTACGCTTTGTGAAAGATACGTTGATAAGGAAAATAATCGTATCGTTACAACGTTTCATTAATTAGATAAATCGGGATTTAGCGAACAATAAGGAGTGCCCTACGGGTAGAAATCTTACAAATCTTTACAAATCTAACAAATATGCTTTCAGATGGATTTGATTGCTGAATATAACGAGAAATATGAGTTTTTCCGTGAAATAACAGGAGTGGCAATGAAGGTGCATAGCAAATATCGATATGGACTTTTGGACTCGGCATACGAGGCAGCACTTAAATATCTTCTGGAACAACAAGGGCACAAGGTTGAGCGTCAGGTGTTCCTGCCAATTTACCGGGATGACGTGCAACTTGACCAGACCTAAAGGATGGATTTGGTGATTGACGGCAACATCATTGTCGAACTGAAAGCCATTACACATATTGGCACGCCCAACCGCCGCCAACTTTGGAATTATATGAATCTTACTCATTTACCATTCGGTATGCTTATTAATTTCAGTCCCGATGGACTTTACTCAGAATGGTATCACCGCAACCCAAAGACATGCATCATTGACAAAGTGAAGTTGTTGTAAAGAGATTTGTGCGATTTCTCGAGAAACGAGTCCTAATAAGTGAATTCAAATTTAGCGAATAGAGAAGCGAGGCCACCGACTTCGTCTTTCAATGGTGCAGTGAGTTGCAGCGTTTTATTAACAACGACCTCTTATCCGGGCGATTGCAGTACTCGGTGATAGTACTGAGAGCCAACGTTGCGTGCCAGAGTACGCACGCTCCATGATTCTGTAGATGCCTCTCAGACATGCCAATATCGAGCGTCATCATCTGCGGCGGCAAGCAATGGGCGATAATTTATTAATCGGCATGAGTAATCACTTTTTTCCCGTGTGGGAGATTAGCAGAGTGGTGGAAAATGTGAATATCCAATATTTTTTGTGAAAAAAGTGGGGAATAATTTGGAAATGTAAAGTTTTATGGTTTATTTTGCATTTGTAAATTACGAAAACAAATTACTAACAAAAAAATAAGAAAGCAATGAAGAAGATTTTATTGGTGGCAATTGCAGTGCTGATGAGCGTTGCCAGCGTGAAGGCAGAAGTTGGTCCGATGGCCGTGGGCGCACAGGTGCTTTATGGAACCGGCATAAAGAGCGTGGGTATCGGTGCAAAGTATCAACTATTTATAGTTAAGGGACTTCGCGCAGAGGCCGGGTTTAATTATTTCTTCAAGAAGGACAATGTTCACGAATGGGAACTGAACTTTAATGCCCATTATGTGTTCAAGGTGGGTGAGAGATTCAATCTGTACCCTCTGGCCGGCTTTACATACGTGAGCCCGGTGTATAATGACGGTCATATATTGGGTCGTAAGAGTGACGGCAAGTTTGGAATGAACGTTGGTGCCGGAGCGGAGTTTGCGATAAACAGCCATTTCTCGCTAGCGGCAGAGTTCAAGTATACGCTTGTTAGCACGTATGACCAGGCGGTGTTCGGTCTGGGCGCACTCTACAAGTTCTAAGAGAGGAAACTAACATTAGCGATAGCGTGCGGTGAGCCATGCAGAGCGTTCTGTGTGGTCCACCGCTTTGACATTCTTAGCGAGGGAGAGAGCCGGGTCAAGTGGAATCTAAACGCGAAAAAGATAGATAAAAAATGTGAAAAAGGTGATGTTACTTTCGGTATTTGTAAAAAAGTAACTATATTTGCAAATTAAAGGCAAAAATTAAGAATTAGAAATGAAACGACTTCTGATGATATTATCGCTTACGATGCTGCTTGCCGGCTGGAATCAGGCCGATGGGCAGTTGCAGTGGCGTGACACTAATCAGAAGGCGATGGGCCGGATGCTGATAGACCCCTCGCAGACCGACGGCGTGGAGATATATAGCAACAGCAGTACGGGCACGATAACGATAAAGACTCCGCACAAGATACAGGTGCGAGTGTTTACGATACTTGGTCAGTTAGTGTCTCAGGCGACGCTGAATCCCGGCACGTCGGAACTGAAGATAAATTCCCGCGGCGTTTACATAGTGAAGATAGGAAACATAACGCAGAAAGTGGCGTTATGATCGCGAAAGAGGCGTCAGCGGGGAAAGCGAGGGCGTGAGTCCCAAAACGGAGGAAAAGAGAATGAAGAAAAGGCATGAGAGTCCTGATATAGACTGGGCTCATATCCCATTCGGGTACATAAAAACGGACTATAACGTTCGCTGCGCATACACCAACGGAGAGTGGGGTGAGATAGCTGTGAGCGACAGTGAGACTGTGGATCTTCACATCGCCGCGACGAGCCTGCATTACGGTCAGGAGATATTTGAGGGTCAGAAAGCCTTCAGAGGAGTGGATGGTAAAATCAGGATATTCCGTCCGGAAGAGAACGCCAAGCGCATCATAGAGAGTGCTAAAGGGCTGAATATGGTGCCGCTACCGGCGGAGCGATTCGTGGAAATGATGGAAATGGTGGTGAGGCTGAACGAGCGCTTCGTGCCGCCGTATGAGAGCGGCAGTTCGTTCTATCTGCGTCCGCTGGAGATAGGAACCACGGCTCGTGTGGGCGTACGTGCTGCCGATGACTATCTGTTCATACTGTTCGGCACCCCCGTGGGACCATATTTCCCCGACGGCTTCAAGCCGACGAAGGTGGTGATTTACAGAGAATACGACCGCGCCGCACCATGTGGCACCGGACGGTGGAAAGTGGGCGGAAACTATGCCGGCGGCCTTGTGGCCACGATGCGAGCCAAGCGCGAGGGTTACTCGGCAGTTCTTTTCCTTGATCCGAAAGAAAAGAAGTATATTGATGAGTGCGGCGCGGCAAATTTCTTCGCAATAAAAGGGAATAAATACATAACACCCAAGTCGAACTGCATCCTGCCCAGTATCACCAACATGAGTATGCAACAGATAGCCCGTGACATGGGTCTGGAGGTGGAGTGCCGGCCGATACCACCGAAGGAACTGCGTGAGGTGGACGAGGCCGCCGAGTGCGGAACGGCAGCCGTGGCGTCGCCCATCAGCGAGGTGTATGACAGCGACAACGACGTGCACTACGTGATAGCGAAAGACGGTAAGCCCGGCCCTGTGACTACGGCCATATACGAGAAATTGCGCGCAATTCAGTACGGGCGTGAGCCTGATGTTTACGGCTGGATGCATGAGGTGAAACTATGACCCAGGCGGAGATAAGAAAAATAATAGGCACGTACTATGAGGCAGGAAGCGAACTTGAGCACGTGCTTATTGTTCATAGTGAGCAAGTGGCGCAACTTTCGGTGGAGGTGTGCGCACGGCTGAAGAAGAGGGGAGTGACAGTGGATGAGGAATTTGTGTGGGAATCGGCTATGCTTCACGACATAGGCATAATATGCGTGGACGCGCCGGGCATACATTGCCATGGTACGGAGCCATACATAAGGCACGGCGTGCTGGGACGCGAGATGCTGGACACGCTGGGGCTGCCGCGGCATGCGCTGGTGTGCGAAAGGCATACCGGTAGCGGCTTAACTTGCGAGGATATAGTGAGCCGCGGCTTACCTCTGCCACACAGAGACCTGGTGCCGGTGAGCACGGAGGAGCGCGTGGTGTGCTATGCCGACAAGTTTTTCAGCAAGTCGCACCTGGGCGAGTCGGCTCGGAGTGTGGAACGCGTGCGCGCGCAGATGGCGGCCTTCGGTGAGGCATCGCTGGCTCGGTTCGACAAGTTGCACGCAGAATTCGGGGAGTGACGGGAAGTGGCGGTGAGTGACGGGAAGTGGCGGTGAGTGTATTTATGAGAGATCTGTAAATTCCGTAATGGAGTGTAAAATAGCGTTAATTAGAGGGCGAGTTGTTGGCTCGCTAAAGAGAAATGCTTAACTTTGCAGGTTAAAGTAGTGTTTTGTAAATCAACATGAGTTGATTTAAGGAACTCACCAAAACTGCAAGAAAGCGCTTTGCGACTACGACAGCACATATTGTTGACGCTTATGCTCCTGGTAATGGGAGTGCTTTCGTTGTTGTCCCCACAGCCGATGGCAGGGCAAGACCTGGCCGGCGGAGTGTCGGTTGCCACCCGTGACACCGTGCCGACAGACAGCCTGACGAGCGAGGCCGACAGTGTGGTGGCGAACCAAGGCGACAGCACTGCGGTGAGTCGCAGAGCGGGACATCCTGTGTCAGCGCGTCACAGGCGCGGAGCGCAAGGCGGTGTGGGAGACAGTTCTGCGGACAGTTCGCGGTTCATCAAGGAGTTTGTGGACCTGGACGCGGTGGTGAACTTCACGGCGTCGGACTCGGTGGTGTTTTACGGGAAGAAAGATGCTCGGATGTATGGTGACGGAGCCATCAAGTACGGTCAGATAGACTTGAAGGCCAATGAGATAACGATGAGCATGGACAAGAGCGAGGTGTATGCAGTGGGTACACCCGACAGCGTGGGCGACCTGCAGGGCAATCCGGTGTTCAAGGACAACAGCGGCGAGTACCAAGCCACGACCATGAATTACAATTTCAAGACAAAGAAAGGCTACATCACAGGAGTGATTACCGAGCAGGGCGAGGGATATCTTACAGGCGGCAAGACCAAGAAGATGGAGGACGACCAGTACTACATTAAGGATGGCAAATACACCACCTGCGACAACCATGAGCATCCACACTTCTACCTACAGATAACCAAGGGAAAGGTGAAGCCCAAGAGCAACATAGTTACCGGCCCGGCCTACATGGTGCTGGAAGACCTGCCGTTGCCCATAGCGGTGCCGTTTGCCTACTTTCCGTTTACCACAAAATATAGCAGCGGAATTCTGATACCGACTTTCGGCGAGGACTATAACCGCGGATTCTATGCCCGAAACGGCGGCTATTACTTCGCCATAAGCAAATACGTGGACCTGGCGCTGACCGGTGAGATTTACACCAAGGGGTCGTGGGGTGTGCACGCGCAGTCAACTTACGCGAAGCGGTATAAGTTCAACGGCAACGTGAGCATCAACTACCTGACCACGGTGAACGGCTACAAAGGCGACCCCGACTATAACAAGATGCGCAACTTCAGTGTGCAGTGGTCGCACACGCAGGACGCGAAGGCAAATCCGTTCCTGAGTTTCTCGGCGAGCGTGAACTTTGCCACGAGCGGTTATTCGCGCAACAATCTGGACGACTATTACCGCAGTTCGTTCACTGAGAACACCAAGAGCAGCACGGTGAACATGACGTATAAGGTTCCCAATTCCAAGTGGAGCATATCTACCACGGCCAACATATCGCAGCGCACGGCCGACTCCACGCTGAGCGTGTCGTTTCCGAACCTGACCGTGACGCTGAGCCAGGTGGCTCCGTTCAAGCGAAAGCACATGGTGGGCGACGAGAGGTGGTACGAGAAGATAAAGATTTTATACACGGGAAAGTTACAGAACCAGTTGACGGCGAAGCAGAACGAGTTTTTCAAGAAGAGTCTGGTGAAAGACTGGCGCAACGGAATAAGTCATACACTGCCCGTTTTGGCCACGTTTAACGTGCTGAAATACTTCAATATAACGCCGAATATCACGATTAACGACAGAATGTACACGAGCAGAATCAAGCAGTCGTGGGATCCGGTGGCGAGTGCCGTGGTGCGCGACACGACCTACGGGTTCTACAACCTGTTTGACTTCAGCGCGTCGCTGTCGCTGAGCACGAAGATTTACGGCTTCTTCAAGCCGCTGAAATTCCTGGGCGACAAGGTGCAGATGATACGCCATGTGATAACGCCCACCATAAGTTTCTCGGCGGCACCCGATTTCGGCAGCAAGTTCTGGGGGTACTGGGGCACGTACAGTTATACCGACGCCAACGGAGTGGAGCAGGAGTGCCACTACAACAAGTTCCAGCATGGTGTGTACGGTTCGCCGGGTTCGGGCAAGTCGGGCATACTGTCGTTCAATATTGCCAACAACCTGGAGGCCAAGGTGAAGAGCGACCAGGACAGCACCGGTTACAAGAAGATATCGCTGATAGAGAACCTGACGCTGAGCCAGTCGTATAACTTCGCGGCCGACTCGCTGCGGTGGAGCAACCTGAACACGTCGATAATGCTGCGCCTGATGAAAGGCTTCAACTTGAATCTGAGTGCGACGTGGGACGTGTATAAATATGAGTTGAACGAGTATGGTAACCCTGTGAGAGTGAACAAACTGCGCTTGACGCACGGGGGCGGCTGGGGCCGACTGTCGAGCACCGGAACCTCGTTCTCCTATACCTTCAACAACGACACATTCAAGAAATGGTTCGGCAAGAAGAAAGACAAGAAAGACGAGAAGAAAGATGACAACACTCAGCAGAACAGCCGCTATAACGGCAGTCGTAATCAGGGCCGTGACAGCGATGAGAAATCCGACCCCAACGCGCCGCGATATGACCTGAACCAGGACGGTTACCTGAAATGGAAGTGCCCGTGGAGCCTGACGGTGAACTACTCAGTGAACTACGGCTACGGTGAGTTCGACAAGAATAAGATGGAGTACAAAGGCAAGTTTACACAAAACCTGAGTTTCAACGGTAACATCCGGCCCACTGAGAACTGGAACATCAACTTCTCGGCCAGTTACAACTTCGACACTCACAAACTGGCCTACATGAACTGCACGGTATCCCGCGAGATGCACTGCTTCACCATGAGCGCGAGTTTCGTGCCTGTGGGCCCCTACAAATCGTATAATTTCCACATAGCGGTGAAGTCGTCGCTGCTGAGCGACCTGAAATATGACAAGCGGTCCAGTTCCAATAACGGCGTGAACTGGTACTGATAAAGAAACGAATAAAGAAACTACCATAATGAACAAGATTTTAAGAAAAGAACATTTCTCGGCCAATGTGGTGAGAATGGAAGTGGAGGCACCCATGATAGCCAAGACCAGGCGTGCGGGTCACTTTGTGATAGTACGCACAGGCGTAGAAGGCGAGCGCATACCGCTTACGATAGTGGACTCGGACGAGCGTCGCGGCAGCATTACGCTGGTGATACAGGCGGTGGGCGATTCCACGCGTAAGATATGTGCCCTCAACGAGGGCGATGAACTGACCGACGTGGTGGGTCCGCTGGGGCAGGCCACACGTATAGAGAAGTATGGGACGGTACTGTGCTGCGGCGGTGGTGTGGGCGTGGCTCCGCTACTGCCCATAATCAAGGCCATGAAGCAGGCCGGCAACCGCGTGGTGAGTGTGCTGGCCGGGCGAAGCAAGGACCTGATAATTCTGGAGGACGAAGTGCGCCAGTGGAGCGACGACGTGCTGATAATGACCGATGACGGCAGTTACGGCAAGCAGGGCTTAGTGACCGTGGGCGTGGAGGAAGTTCTCACCCGCGAGCACGTGGACAAAGTGGTGACGATAGGGCCGGCCGTGATGATGAAATTCGTGTCGCTGCTGACGAAGAAATACGAGGTGCCCACCGAGGCGTCGCTCAACGCGATAATGGTGGACGGCACCGGAATGTGCGGAGCCTGCCGCGTGACAGTGGGCGGCCGAACCCGCTTTGTGTGCGTAGAAGGCCCCGAGTTTGACGCTCATGAAGTGGACTTTGACGAACTGATGATGCGTCTGAAAGGCTAAATTAACAGAACCACACCTTAGAAGAAACAACGAAAACAATGGAAAAAACGAGAAGAGACGAAGCGTGGCGCGAGGAATTGCGCAGCAAGATATCGCCAAAAGACAGGGTTAAGACCGAGCGGGTGAGTATGCCGCAACTGGAACCCGGCTACCGGGTGACTTGCAACGAAGAGGTGAACAGCGGCATCAGCGAGGCGCAGGCGATGACCGAAGCCAGCCGTTGCCTAGACTGCAATAATCCGCAGTGCGTCACCGGTTGCCCCGTGGGAATAGACATCCCCGGATTTATCAAGAACATAGAGCGCGGCGAGTTTGCCGAGTCGCTGAAAGTGATAAAACAGACGAGTTCGCTGCCGGCCGTGTGCGGTCGCGTGTGTCCACAGGAGAAGCAGTGCGAGAGCAAGTGTATTCACCTGAAGATGAAGGGAAAGGCAGTGGCGATAGGCTATCTGGAGCGGTTTGCGGCCGACTGGTCGCGCGAGCACGGTGTGGCCGAGAGAGTGGCACAGGCGCCGGCCAATGGTAAGAAAGTGGCTGTGATAGGCAGCGGACCTGCCGGACTGACATTCGCCGGCGAGATGGCGAAGCGCGGCTACGGCGTGACGGTTTATGAGGCCCTTCATGAGATAGGTGGCGTGCTTAAATACGGCATTCCCGAGTTCCGTTTGCCCAACTCGGTGGTGGATTATGAAATAGACGGCCTGCGCCGGCTTGGCGTGGAGTTTGTGAAAGACTGCCTGGTGGGTAAGGCCCTTACGTACGACGACCTGATGGAGATGGGCTACAGCGGAGTGTTTGTGGGCTCGGGCGCCGGTTTCCCCCGCTTTATGGACATACCGGGCGAGAACCTGAATGGAGTGATGTCGAGCAACGAATACCTGACGCGCATCAACCTGATGCACGCGGGTCGTGGCGGCGACACACCTGTGTTGCAAGGCGACACGGTGGCTGTGATAGGCGGCGGCAACACGGCTATGGACTCGTCGCGCACGGCGCTGCGCATGGGGGCCAAGCGCGTGTTGCTGGTGTATCGCAGGTCGGAAGAAGAGATGCCGGCGCGCCTTGAGGAAGTGGCTCACGCCAAGGAGGAAGGAGTGGAATTCATGACACTGCACAATCCGGTGGAATATGTGGGCGACGAGCGCGGACGTGTGGTGAAGATGCGTGTTCAGCGGATGGAACTGGGCGAACCCGACGCATCGGGGCGCCGTTCGCCGGTGGCGGTGGAAGGCGCTATAGAGGAAGTGCCGGTGGACCTGGTGATAGTGAGCGTGGGAGTTCAGCCCAACCAGTTAGTGCCGCGTTCCATCAAGGGGCTGGAGGTGAGCCGCCGAAACACGATAGTGGTGGACGAGGCCACGATGCGCTCCAGCGTGGATAACCTGTATGCCGGCGGCGACATAGTGCGTGGCGGTGCCACGGTGATACTGGCCATGGGCGACGGTCGCAGGGCCGCCGAATCGATGGACGCGCAGTTAAGAGACGCAGACTGACCGCGCTGCTCAGAATGAAATAACCTGTATTAACGAATCAGCGAAGAGGGCGGCCGGATTAGACCCCGGTTCGCCCTCCGGTACGTCTTGTCCGATGGCACCATAGTGCCGGAGCCAGAAGTCGGGAATGACGCCCTGTGCGTTGCGAAACGACATGGGAATGGGGCTGAATAGCGGCTCATCGGAGTAGGAACGGTAGGAGAGGAGCACCAGTTCGCTACAGTATATGGAGTCGGGCGAAGGGGTGAAGTAGAAGTCGTAGGGTCGGCCAACGAATGCGAGTGCTCGGGATATGGTGGCCGGGGCGTTGAAAGGGCAGGAGACGCGAGCAGCTATGAGGCTGTCCTGCGCGTGACGGACCATGAACGAGTCGAGGGGGGTAATGGACACTCCGCCGATAGGTGCGGCCTCGATGACACATGGCATCCCATTCTCGCCGCCGATGCGGTGGAAGATGGCCACGTGGTCGATGGGCACCGAGTCGCGGGTAGTGACCTCAGTGATGTGGTTCTGCACACGCGGCGCGGAGAAGAGGAGGTCGGCCTCGCGCAGGCATTGAGGAGAGAGCGCGAGTGCGATGTTCAGTCCCAGTAGAGCGGCAAATGCGGAAATGAGAGTGCGCATAAAAGGTTGGCGAGTTATAGTAAGAAAAAAGGCGTTGTGGACTTACCTCAACGCCTTAACCCTTAAGAAAGAGCACTGCAGATTACTTGCGGATGCCAAGTTCTTTCTTGCTGATGATGGCGCGATAGCGCTCGATGTCGGTGCGGATAAGATAATCCAGCAGGCGACGACGCTTACCAACAAGCATCTTAAGTGCACGTTGAGTGGTATGATCTTTCTTGTTGACCTTCAAGTGTTCGGTCAAGTGGGCGATACGGACCGAGAATAATGCAATCTGTGCCTCTGGAGACCCAGTATCAGTATTGCTTTTACCGTACGTGCCAAAGATCTCTTTCTTTTTCTCTGAATCTAAGTACATTCTGATAAAAATTTGAGTTAATATTAAAAATTTGCGGTGCAAAGGTAGTAAAAAATGTTCAAGTTGAAAACAAAATTGAGAATTAATTAGTGAAAGTATGCAAAAGTTTGCGCAATGGGATGAGATTTTATTGCTGAAAGTGCTGTGAAGTGGATAGAAATTAGTAATTTTGCACCCGAATTTTGAAAAAGTAGGTATGCAGAAAATAAGAAATGTTGCGATAATAGCTCACGTGGACCACGGCAAGACGACGCTTGTGGACAAAATGCTGGCGGCAGGTAATCTGTTCAGAGACAACCAGGTGGTGGGGACGCAGATACTGGACAGCAACGACTTGGAGCGTGAGCGCGGAATAACGATATTGTCGAAAAACGTATCCATTAACTATAACGGTTACAAAATAAACATCATAGACACTCCAGGGCACTCCGACTTTGGTGGTGAGGTGGAGCGCGTGCTGAACATGGCCGACGGGTGCCTGCTACTGGTGGATGCCTTTGAGGGTCCCATGCCGCAGACACGTTTTGTGCTTCAGAAGGCTATTCAGATAGGGTTAAAGCCCATAGTGGTGATAAACAAGGTGGATAAGCCCAATTGCCGTCCCGACGAGGTTCAGGAGCAGGTGTTTGAGCTGATGTGCAACCTCGACGCCACTGAGGAACAGCTGGATTTCCCCACTGTGTTCGGTTCGGCTAAAGAGGGCTGGATGAGCACGGACTGGCGCACGCCATCGAGCGACATTACGGCCGTTCTGGACGCCATCATAGAGCACATTCCGGCACCGGAGATGGTGGAGGGCGATGAGCAGATGCTTATTACGTCGCTCGACTACAGTTCCTACGTGGGACGAATAGCGGTGGGTCGCGTTCACCGCGGCACTATCCGCGACGGTCAGGAAATAGGCCTTTGCAAGAAAGACGGCAGCGTGGTGAAGCAGAAGGTGAAAGAGCTGCGCACGTTCGAGGGCATGAGCCAGCAACGCACCGAGAAGGTGGAGTGCGGCGACATCTGCGCCATTGTGGGACTTGAGGGCTTTGAGATAGGCGATACGGTAACAAACCTGGGTAATCCGGAGGCACTGCCGCGAATCGAGATAGACGAGCCCACGATGTCGATGCTGTTCACCATCAACGACTCGCCGTTCTTCGGCAAGGACGGCAAGTATGTGACGTCGCGCCACATCTGGGACCGTCTGCAGCACGAGTTGGACAAGAATCTGGCACTGCGCGTGGAGCGTACGCCCAACGAGGACGCGTGGAACGTGTTCGGCCGTGGAGTGCTGCACCTGTCGGTTCTGATCGAGGAGATGCGTCGCGAGGGGTATGAGTTGCAGGTGGGTCAGCCACAGGTAATAATTAAGACCATAGACGGCGTGAAGTGCGAGCCGTTTGAGGTTCTGACCATTAACGTGCCCGAGGAGTATTCGAGCAAACTCATCGACATGGTGACTCGCCGCAAGGGTGAGATGACCCTGATGGAAACTCAGAACGATCGCATTCACATGGAGTTCAAGATTCCGTCGCGCGGTATCATAGGTCTGCGCACTAACGTGCTGACAGCCAGCGCCGGCGAGGCCATAATGTCGCACCGCTTCCTGGACTACGAGCCGTGGAAGGGCGAGATTGTGCGCCGCGTGAACGGTTCGATAATAGCGAATGAGGGTGGCACGGCGTTTGCCTACGCGATAGACAAACTTCAGGACCGCGGCAAGTTCTTTATCTTCCCGCAGGAGGAAGTTTATGCCGGCCAGGTGGTGGGCGAGCACACGAAGGAGAAAGACCTGGTGGTGAACGTGACCAAGTCGAAGAAGCTGACCAACATGCGCGCCAGCGGCAGCGACGAGAAGATGCGCATAGTGCCGCCGATAGTGTTCAGTCTGGAGGAGGCTTTGGAATATATCAAGGCCGATGAGTACGTGGAGATAACACCTAATCATCTGCGAATGAGGAAAATCGTACTCGACGAGAATGAGCGAAAGCGCTTGTCGAAGTCGGGCTCGGAAGAAGAGTAGCAAGAATGCGGAGTGCGGGTGTCCGATCCGTGAAAAAAACATAAAAGTTAAGGGTTGGCGTTGCAGAGTTAAAGTGCTGTTGCGCCAATATTTTTTTGCGCTGAAAGAGAAAAAAATATGCGTTAAACTTTGGTATATTCAAAGGAAACCATTAATTTTGTATGTTTTATTGGGTGTGGTGCCGTGTGGCACACCGGTAAAAACGGAAGAAATGCGTATAACAATTTTTATAGCGCACTGTTTTTCAGCGTGTTAAAAAGGTTGTGATGAGCTGTAGGTATATCCTGTGACGAACGAGAGCGAAATAGAATCGGGTTCTGTGTGCGGCGTGATGACGTCGGCAAACTCGAAGGTGCGCGAGCCTCAGCAGTGGTTTGTGATGAACGCCTACAAGGCTGAGCAGCGTGCGGAGGACAGTCTGCGCATGGCGCGCGACATAGAGTACTTCATCCCCAAGCATTACGTGCTACGTACGTTTCATGGCCGCAAGGAGCGTAAGTTGGTGCCGCTGATTCCGAATCTGGTGTTTGTTCGTGCCCGATACGCACGCATTGAGGCTTTCAAGCAAATCCACCCGTATCTGCGCTACGCCACGCGCAAGGTGGACGGCATGAACCGCATAATGAAAGTGCCCGACAAGGAGATGGCCGATTTTATCCGCGTGTCGAAGGAGCGCGAGGAGGAACTCCGCTACTTCCGCCCCGGAGAGGTGGAAATCCCTCGAGGGATGCGTGTGAGAGTGCACGGCGGGAGTCTGGACGGAGTGGAAGGCACCGTGGTGAAACTCACCGGGCATCGCGACAAGCGGCTGGTGCTGCAGATTGCCGACCTGGTGGCGGTGACCATAAAAGTGGACCCCGAGATGCTGGAGGTTATCAAGTGAGTGGCCTGAAACGCGCTGGTGGCTTCAAGGAATGAGCCCGGCGGGTGTGGCAACGAAAGAAATCGCTACCGATAAAACGAATGCAACGAAAGGCGGATTAAGCCCGATTTTTTGGATATAACCATTAGACTGAGAGTAGATTAACAGCCCATTTACTGAAAAATAGAAAATAATAAAAATATCGCGATATGAAAAAAAGTTTGTTTATTGTTTTGGCAGTGTTGCTGCTTAGTGCGTGCAATGCTCAGAAAGAGGTTATTTACCTGCAGGACGTGGTGGCCAATCAGGTCCAGCCGATAACCAACCAGAAGTTGATAACGATTATGCCGGGCGACAAGATTTCGATAATCGTGTCGAGCCGTAATCCGCAGATGTCGGCGATGTTCAACTTGCCTCAGGTGAGTTATCGTGCCGGACAGAGCAATATCACGAATTTCAACGAGAAGTTGTCGGGCTACACGGTGGACCAGAATGGTAATATCGATTTCCCGCAACTGGGTAAGATGAAAGTGGCGGGTTTGACCCGTGCCGAGGTTGCCGACCTGGTGCAGAATTCGTTGCTCTCGAGCGGTCTGCTGCAAGACGCGTCGGTGGTGGTGGAGTTCATGAACCTGCACTATTCGGTGCTGGGTGAGGTGAAGACGCCGGGCCAGTACGCTATGGAGAACGACCAGGTGACGATATTCGACGCTCTGAGCAAGGCCGGTGACATGACCATTCAGGGTAAGCGTGACTCGGTGTTTGTGATACGTGAGCACGACGGGAGCCGCGTGACCTACGCGCTGGATCTGAGGAACGTTAACGGCACATTCAACTCTCCTGCCTACTATCTGCAGCAGAACGACGTGGTGTACGTGAAGCCCAACAACAAGCGTGCCCGCGAATCGACGGTGAACGGCAACAACGTGCTGTCCACCTCGTTCTGGATTTCTCTGGCATCGTTGCTTACCACGGTGTGTGTGCTGATAATCAAATAAAGTACACTTGCTTAGACTAATAGAGACAAAACTTAAGAAAAAGAACAGCAAATATTTGACAAGTTATGAGTAACAGTGAGAACATAGCAAAGGTGTCGAAAATTAACAAGTCGGACGAGATGGTGAACATCCGCGATGTGTGGAACATGTTCAAGCCCCGTTGGTACTGGTTTGTTCTGTCGGTTTTCGTAGCATTGTTGCTGGCGATGTATTACATCATGGTCACGCCACCCACTTATGTCCGTTCGGCTTCGATTCTGATTGAGAATGATGAGAATAGCGGTTCTTCGAGTCTGATGAGTGACTTGGCCGACTTTGCGGGAGTGTCGGGGAACACCAACATGAACAACGAGATACTGTCGCTCAAGTCGCCGATACTTATGCGTAAAGTGGTGGAGAACTTGCGACTCGACGAGAACTATAGCGTGACTCGTCACATGCGTGTGAGCGACCTCTATAAGACATCACCAATAATTATCGCGGCTCAGGATGCTAAGGCCGATAGCTACGGATTTGACGTGCAGATAGGGAAGAACAAGCAATATACGCTAAAGAACTTTGTTTACGATGGTGAGGACTACAATAAAGACATCAACGGCAAATTCGGCACACCGGTAAAGACCCCGGTGGGTAAGCTGATTGTGTCGGCATCGGCATTATATACCGATGAATGCGAAGGTATGGTCATTCACTATGATAAGAGCGAGCCTCAGCGAGTGGCCGACAGCTATGCTAACCGGTTGTCGTCGGAACTTGGAGCCGAGAAGTCGTCGATTGTGTTGCTGAAGATAAGCGACCAGTCGCCCAAGCGTGCCGAGGACGTGCTCAACGAGCTGATAAAGGTGTATAACAACAAGTGGGTGGATGATAAAAAGACGATGGCAATGAACACGTCCAGTTTTATCGACAACCGCCTAAACATACTTGAGGGCGAGCTGAGCAATGTGGATAGCGACATATCGTCGTTTAAGAGTGCCAATATGATACCTGATGTGCGCGACGCGGCAAATCTGGCGGTGCGCAGCTCTTATGATAACCAGCGCGTGATAATGGATCTGAACAACAAGTTGATAACCGCGCAATATATCAAGAACGAGCTGGGCGCGACCGGTCTCACGCAGCCACTGCCGAGCAACACCGGAATAGACAATAGTGCCATCGAACAGCAGATACGTGAGTATAACAACATGGTGCTTGAGCGCAACAAATTGCTCAGTAGCAGTGGTGAAAACAACCCGTTGGTGAAAGACCTTACCAGTTCGTTAATGTCGATGCAGGGTGCCATCAAGCAGACGGTGAACACCTATATATCATCCATTCAATCTCAGCTGTCGAATGTTAAGGGGCAGGAGAGTCGCACGAATGCCATGATATCATCTAATCCGTCGCAAGCCAAGAACTTGCTGTCGTTTGAGCGTCAGCAAAAGGTGAAAGAGGCGCTTTATCTGTATCTGCTGCAAAAACGAGAGGAGAACGAGTTGTCGCAGGCATTTATCCCCTATAACACTCACACCATCAGCGAGCCTTCTGGGCCACGTAGCCCGTCGGCTCCGCGCCGTACGTATGTGCTGGCGGCGGCGTTCCTGCTGGGATTGCTTGTGCCGGCGACGATTATCTATCTGAAGGAGGTGAGCAACACTAAGTTGCGTGGGCGCAAGGATATGGAGAACATGAATGTTCCGTTCGTTGGTGAAATACCGCAAGCCGGCGAGAAGAAATCGCTATTGTCGCGTCAGAGTGCTCAGGAGCCGGAGCATTACGAGATACTGGTTAAGTCCAAGAGCAAGAATGTGATAAACGAGGCTTTCAGAGTGGTTCGTACCAACCTGCAGTTTATGATAGGCCAGAACTACCACAAGGTGGTGATGCTGTCGTCGTTCAATCCCGGCAGTGGCAAGACATTTATCTCGATGAATTTGGCCACGAGTTTCGCTATTGGCGACAAGCGCGTGATTGTGGTGGACTTGGACTTGCGCAAGGGGTCTCTGAGCAAGTATGTGGATTCGCCCACACGCGGAATTTCCAGTTACCTAACCAATCAGGTGAGCGACTGGCGTGAGATAGTGGTGCATAATGCCGACTATCCTAATCTGGATGTGATCCCGTCGGGGGTTATACCTCCCAACCCCACAGAATTGCTGGTGAATGACAGCCGCATGGAGGCTCTGCTCACTACTCTTCGCGAGGAGTATGACTTGGTGCTTATCGACTGCCCGCCGGTGGAGATTGTGGCCGATACTGCTATCATCAGCAAATGGGTGGATATGTCGATATTCATTGTGCGCTCGGGCTTGCTGGAGCGTAGCATGCTACCGGTGCTGGATAACTATTACTTAGAGCGTAAGTTTAAGAATATGTGCGTGATCCTCAACGGAACCGAGATGCTCAAGGGCTACGGCTACGGTTATGGCTACGGCTATGGCTACGGTTACGGCGATGAGTGATAGAAACGCGCAAACTAGATTCTAAGATAACAAGTAAACGCACGTTATGTCGTCACGTTTCGAACGCATACGTCAGAGTTCGCTGTTTAAGGACTCGTTCTGGGCAATATTCGGCAACGCTATGGGTAAGGGCCTGTCGCTTGTGGCCGGAATTGTGGTGGCGCGCTATCTGGGTAAGGAACTGTTCGGGCAGTATGGTATGGTGAAGAATACCCTGCTGTTTGTGGGCGGTTTTGCGTCGTTCGGTCTGAAATATACAGCTACCAAATACATTGGCGAGAACATAGGCAACGGCCCGATACAGAAACTGCTGTCGGGGATAATGCTGCGCATGACCATCTGGTTCAGCGCTGCGGTGTCGGTGCTGATATTCGTGTTCTCGCAGCAACTGGCCAACCTATTCGGCGCACCAGAACTGAAGATAGGCTTCCAGTTGCTCGCCGGCTCGGTGTTCTTCAATGCCATCGCCACCACTCAGTTTGGCGTGCTGGCCGGTTACAAGCAGTTCAAGGCACTGTCGGATAACACTATCTGGACCGGTGTGGTGATATTTGTCACCAGTTTCCTGGGCGTGTATTACTTTGACTTCGTGGGCGCGCTAGTGTCGCTGATAATTTCCCAGATATTCAACGTTATAATCAACCATGTGTCCATTTGCAAGATAGAGCGAGATGTTGAGGTTGATGCGGCGATGAAAGAGGGCAAGAGCCGAGAGATATTCAAGTTTTCGCTGCCGGTGGCCTGCCAGGAAGTGCTATGGACTGCGGTGTCGCAGATGTATATCTACTTTGTGTCGCGCTATGCCGGATTTGGTGAATATGGAATCATCACGGTGGTGAGTCAGTGGAAGATGCTCATCCTGTTCATATCCGGAACGCTGAGAAACGTGACGCTGTCGCACTTGTCGTCGGTGAACAAGGACTTGAGCAAGCAGAAGCGTATTCTGAAGGTGATGGTGAGTGTGAACGTGGTGCTGACGGTGGTTCCGCTGATAGTGGTGGGCCTGTTCAGCAACCTTGTGGTGTCGTTCTACGGCCCCACGTTCCAAGGGATGCGCAACGCGTTGCTTATAGGCATTGTGGGAGCCATAGCCAACGGAATAGCCAGCCCGTTTATCCAGGAATTCATGTCGCTGGGTAAGAACTGGCTGTGCCTGGTGCTGCAGACGTCGCGCGACGTGCTGGGGCTGGTGCTGGTGGTATTGTTCTTGTCACGTGGAATGCTGTTCGGCATGAATGCGAGCACGCTATGCGTGACCATAACCACCACATGCGCATTCATCTATGTGTCGGCACTTATGATAACGTTCATGATTTTGTCACGTCGCGAGAGTGGGCATTCTGTGGTGCAACCGGAGACTTCTGTCGCCGATGATAAATGATATTTTGATTTTTATACATATAATATATGTCGATAATCATCAGGGTAATAATACTGTTATTCACTTTCATAGTGATAATGCTACTGGATGATGCCCGCACCATAGGAAGTGTGGAGATGTGCCTGTATGCGCTATATTTGTTGTACGACATATATGCGTCGAGGGCTATCCGTCTCAGTCAGGTGTGGGTAGTGGCATTCGTGTATATAATTCTGTCGGATGTGGTGCTGACCAATCCCATTGATTTGTGGTCAACCCGATATATGATAGCGGCCAATAATATGGTGCTATTCGCATATCTGTTCACCAATACTAAAATCAGAATTAACCCCGAAAAACTTAAGTGGCAGTTTAAGATAGCCAACCCCAAGACTGCGAAGATATTCCTTGTGGTTTGCTATGTGCTGTACATCGGCATGTTTGCCGGTGAGGCGATGCGTGCGTTTCAGGGTGGCCGCATAGATGATGCCACGGTTCGTGAGGTTAGAGATTCGTCGGACTTGCTTGCTCCGATAATATCGTCGCTTGGTTTGTTGCTTCCGGCAATGATAGTGTTCTTCTACAAGAATGTGGAGGAGAAACATGCCAATCTGAAGGCAACATTGCTATCGGCACCTGTGTTTATAATCCTGTTTATGCTCGGCTCGCGTTTCCCGCTGCTATTCTCGCTGCTGGCGTTCCTGATTTGCGGTGAATACGTGAATATCTACAATATTTCGCGAAAGCAAATGCTTACTGTGCTGGTGGGAGGAATACTGTTGGTGAGCGTAACCTCGATGATGAAGGAAATACGCGTGTATGGAGTGGGCAATGAGCGCAATCACACGTCGCTTGTCCAGAAGCAGGAGGAAACTGCGTTTGTTAAGTTGGCTGAGAAGATGTCGCCAGAGGGTATAATAAAGATGATGAATCTGAGCCATGAGTATTTTAAGAATAACGATTACACTATGGGTAGTTCCTCAATGTTCCTGCTCTACTTCTGGGTGCCCCGATTCTTATGGCCAGATAAGCCGGCAATGCTTGGCTACTGGTTGCCGCGTAAGGTTCAGCATAATCTGGGCTTGTGGCATAGTGCCTCGTTCGGGTTCCCGGGAGAGTTTTATGCTGACTTTGGGATATATTCGTTACTGGTAACCATCTTGTTCGGAATACTGCTTAAGAAACTGGATTGTTTTGTATTATCAAATTTAATTTATAACCGGCCAAAGCGGATACTTGCGGCTATGATATTCCCGTATGTGTTCTTCTTTGTCCGCTCACCGATAACCGCAACGATGACATTGATGAGTATAATGATATATATATATATATATATCAAGGTTTTACGTACTTCGTACGTTAAGATCGAAGAAGAGGGGCCGCCCGGCTGAGGACTATGATTTCGGGCGAGCTTCTCTATGCTTGTTATCGAATCCTTCGTGCAATTATGCCATTAGGGCGTGAGAGCGACGGTGAGGAAAGTAAGCAAAGATGAAATCAGAGGCTCGCAAGAAATTCATAGATATTGTGGTGAACGTGACACTGCTGGTGCTACTGTTCTTGCCACAATCGAACATACAATATGTGTTCTTCGTAGGGGTGATGGCCATGTGCGTGTGGTCGAATTGGCGGAATGTGCATATTGACTGGCTTAAGGCATCGATAGTGCTGTCGCTGCTGGTGACATTTCTGGTAAACGCAAGCACGAATGCCGATGGGTACGGGATGTCGACCAAGTCGGTGATACGCTGCGTGATGATAATGCTGATGCTGGTGTTTTTCCCGTTTTTGAAAGCGCACAAGATATATCCGGCAACTATCTATATCGCGATTATTTATCTGCTGTTCTCGCAGCTGTGCTACTTTTTCCACTTGACGCCGTTCTGGATGTACTACGACACTATGTACCCCTATAACGGAGAGATTTACAGTTACACATCGGCATATTTGTCGAAGCAATATTTGAACTTTATGGTTCGTTTCGGTGGTCTGTATCATAACCCAAACCAGTGTGCCCGCGCATACACTTTCCTGCTGGCGATACTGCTTATAGAGTGGCCTAACCTTGGTAAAGGGGTATGGAAGAAGGTGCTGCTGGCTTTGCTGTTCTTCGGTGTGCTTCTCACCGGAAGCCGTACTGGTCTGCTGGCATTTCTGGTGATGACAGCGTTCTACTACTATAAGAACAACGACTCGGCCAATAAGGTGAGAAATGTGGCTATTATGGCGGTTGTGGGGCTGGTGCTCTTGTATGTCTATAGTAATATCGAGATTCGTTCGGTGAAGCTCTCAGAGGGCGTGGATAACAGTTTCGGGTCGAAGGTGGGATTCCTGATGGATTATCTGAGCGAAGAGACTTCGTGGCTGTATGTGCTGTTCGGTCACTTTAACATGGATCCGGGCAATGTGGCACACTACATCCCGTTCGGCACGATGGACTCGGAGTGGGGTTTTGCAGTGTTTGGCTATGGATTTGTGTTCTTGGCTCTTATGTTACTGTATTATTTCTTCATAATGCGTCAGTTCAACGGCAATTATGTGATGCTAAACTTCTGCTTCATCTGGGCAATTTCCGGAACCATCCTGTTCTCGTTCAGCGCATCTATGGTGTTTCTGTTCATCCTGTCGATTTATCTCAATAACATGAGAGCAGAGCAAAGCCGATTATTAAAAGAAACTAAAGAGATTTAACTGAAAACAATATGGAGTTAGAATTAAGATTATGGAAATATGGTGAAGACGACCATTATATTGAGTCGTTTCTGACAGTGCGCTCTGAAGCACACAGGGAAGAGAAAAAGGACTCGGATTGGTTTCACTGGAAATTTGAGAAAAGTCCGTACGGAAAATCAATAATGGCGATGGCGTTCGACGGCGAAGTCGTGGCCGGGTGCGTTGCTCTGGGAATGGGCCGATTCACATATAAGGGCAAGGAATACAAGTGTGCCTTGTCGTACGATACGTTTGTGAACAAGGCATATCAGGGTCATGGCCTGTTCAAAAAACTGATAAAACTTGCCGAAGAGGAAGCAAAGCACCAGCAAGTGGAAATGCTGTATAACTTTCCAAACACACAGAGTATCACTGGATTCCGCCATATGGGGTGGACCTACAGGGCAGGTGAGAGTATCTATAAGATACGGCCGGTAAATTGGTGCAAGATACTGCTTAACGCCAAGAGTCTGAGGCGTTCGTTCGTGGCAAACGAGTCGAACCTGGAGCAACTTAAGACCGTGGTGATTAAGGGCGGTGATTTCCCAGGGACATCTGAAAGTAACTGCGTGAAAATGGAGTGGTACTCCGACTATCTGAAATGGCGTTTCTTTACATATCCCAACGCTGAGTATTACATTCTTAGCGACGAGGATCTGTTCGGTATAGCCCGAGTGGGCAGGCGTGGAAATCTGAAGGAGGCGCAGGTTCTTTTGGTTCAGTCGCGTGTGAGCGAGTCGGTGACTAAGTCCGATTACAAGAAATTCATAATAGGCCTAAAAAAAGCCGTTTCGCCCGATTTCATCGGCGTTAGTGTGTCGAAGAGCAGTGAATTGTATCCATTCCTGTGTGGCTACGTGAAGGTGCCCAACAGGAGTAACTTCACATATAAGATATTAGGCGAGGGTGTGTCACCTGATTGCGATTTCGCTTTGAATTCTATTGATTACCATACATATTAATACTTCATGAAGCATTTAATAAAGTCAGTTATTTATTTCATAGGGAGTCTGCTGAGCAAATGCAAAAGGAGCAAGATTCTTTACTATCACGATGTGACGCCTGAGCATGGCGAGGCATATACGGATATGTCCACACCGTTTGAGTTGTTTGCGGCTCATATGGCGATAGTAAAGAAGAACGGATTCACTGCCGTGCAGCGCATAACCAAGGCAGAAGGCGAGGTGCTGATAGCGTTCGACGACGGTTTCCGTGGAGTGTACGAGAATCGTGCTCGCTTTGCCGAGTGGGGTGTGCAGCCCACGATATTCCTTGCCACGTCGCTGGTGGGAAAACCGGGTTACATGACGGTCGATGAGATTCGAGAGTTGCAGGAATTGGGGTTCGTGTTCCAGTGCCATACTGTGTCGCATACTAATCTGCAGAAGTTCGGCGCAGAAGAGTTACAGCACCAACTTGTTGACTCCAAGCGTGAGCTGGAGCAGATGTTGGGCCGAGAGGTGGATGAGATTTGCTTCCCGCAGGGCTACTATAGCGACACAGTGGTGGCGGCGTGCCGCAAGGCGGGTTACAAAAAAATGTACACCAGCGTGCCCGGCGACTACGAGCTGGATAGCGATCTGGTGTGCCGCAACTTGTGCCAGTTTGAGGCCGAAGACCGCTTCACGATGATTCTGAAGGGCGGCATGAACTTGCTCAAGGGTCATTATCTGAATAAACATTATATAAAAGGATAACGTATATATAATAGGTATGAAAGGAATAGTGCTGGCTGGTGGTTCAGGAACGCGTCTGTATCCCATCACCAAGGGTGTGAGTAAACAGTTGCTTCCCATCTATAACAAACCGATGATATACTATCCTATATCGGTGCTGATGCTGGGCGGGATACGCGATATTCTGATTATATCCACCCCCGACGATATAGATGGATTTAAGCGCCTTATGGGAGACGGATCGGACTATGGCTTGCACTTGGAATATGCTGTGCAGCCGTCACCCGATGGCCTGGCACAAGCGTTCATCATAGGCAAGGATTTCATAGGTGACGACTCGGTGTGCCTTGTGCTGGGTGACAACATATTCTACGGCTCAGGCCTTACTACGATAATCCGTGGTGCCATTGAAAATGTTGAGAATAACGACATTGCCACGGTGTTCGGCTACTGGGTGAACGACCCCGAGCGCTATGGCGTGGCTGAGTTTGACGAGAACGGCAACTGTGTGTCCATTGAGGAAAAACCGCAGAAACCTAAGTCGAATTATGCGGTGGTGGGGCTGTATGTTTACCCTAACGACGTGGTGAAGATAGCGAGCGAGGTGAAGCCATCGGCGCGCGGAGAACTGGAAATCACGAGTGTGAATCAGAAATATCTGCGTCAGGGAAGGCTGCTGGTGAAACCGTTCGGTCGCGGCATGGCGTGGCTCGACACAGGCACGCACGACTCGCTGGCCGATGCCTCAATGTTTGTGGAGGTGCTGGAGAAGCGTCAGGGGCTTATGGTGGCTTGCCTTGAAACCATAGCGTACAAGAATGGTTGGCTGACCAAAGCCGACCTGCTGCGAATAGCCGAGCCGATGAAAAAGAATGATTACGGCAAGTATCTGATACGTTACGCCAAGAATGCTAAGTGATGGCGGTCAAAACTAACACGAGCAAACGGAGTGGAAAGAAATAGGATCATGTCGGAATCATTGCAGAAAAAGACAGTTAAGGGGCTTGCCTGGAGTCTGTTGGAGCGCTTGTCGGTTCAGGGGACTCAGTTCGTGGTGATGGTGATAATGGCCCGCATTCTGTCGCCTCGTGACTACGGTCTTGTGGGAATGATAGCCGTATTTACCGTGATTTCGCAAGTGGTGGTGGACGGCGGAATGTCGCAGGCACTGATACGTAAGCAGGAGCGCACTGAGACTGATAATACCACAGCGTTTACCTATAATATGACGGTGGGCGTGCTGATTTACCTGATACTCTTCTTCTGCGCGCCGCTTATAGCGAATTTCTATGGAGAGCCTCAGTTGGTGCTGATGACTCGTCTGCTGGGCCTTAACATCGTGCTTAATGCTTGCATGATGGTTCAGAAGGCTTTGCTGATGGCTAAGATTAACTTCAGGCTACTGACGATAACGGCGTTTCTGTCCACATTGCTCTCAGGTATAGTGGGAATCGCGATGGCATACGTGGGTTACGGCGTTTGGTCGATAGTGGCGCAGCAGATGCTTAGTCTGCTTGCTAACGCCATGCTGCTGTGGGGCTTATCGGAATGGCACCCCAAGAAGCACTTTTCATGGGCTTCGTTCAAGGGGTTGTTCAGTTTCGGATCCAATCTGCTGATTTCCGGAATAATATCCACAATATACTCGAATTTGTTCTCAATACTGATAGGCAAGAAATTTACCGCGACAACCTTGGGCTACTACACGCGTGCGCTTCAATTCACCAACTTTCCGTCGGCTCAGTTGTCGAGCGTGGTTCAGCGTGTAACGTACCCTGTGCTGTGCCAGATGCAAGACGATGACAAGCAACTTAGACGCATTTATCGCCTTATAGTGTGCACCGCCGGCTTCCTACTGTTCCCGCTGATGACAGGACTGGGAGCGGTGTCGAAGCCGCTGATATTGCTTCTGCTCAAGGAGCAGTGGATATTTGTGGCTACGATTCTGCCCATACTTTGCCTTAACCTGATGTGGTATCCCATCCATGTGCTGAATCTGAACATGCTGCAGGTAAAGGGTCGCTCTGACTTGTATCTGCGAGTGGAGATAATCAAGCGAGTGCTGGGTCTGCTGATGATTGTAATCACGTTGCCCCATGGGATACTGGCTATGTGCTGGGGTACTGTAGCAATTTCGATAATAGGCTTGGTGATTAACACATATTACACAGGCAAGCTAATAAAAGTGGGTTTCTTTGTGCAGATGCGCGACCTCCTGCCATCGTTTATGCTAAGTATTACAATGGCAGTTTGCGTGTATTTTGTGGTGAACTGGATGCCACTGGGAAACGCCATGAAACTGGTAACTGGAGTAATAGCAGGAATCCTGCTCTATTGTTCTGTGGCATATGTGCTCAGATTCAAAGAAATAAGATATTTAAGAGAACTTAAAAAGTACGTTACAATTGGAAAAAAATAATAGCAAAATAACAGTCACATCTCCGTTGCTCCCTAATTTGGAGGAGTTTAGCGAGATGCTGCGCGACATCTGGTCGCGCAAGTGGATTACTAACAATGGTGAGTATCATAAGCGACTGGAGGCTGCGCTATGCGAATACCTCAAAGTGCCCTACGTGAGCCTGTTCACTAATGGTACTATGCCGCTAATCACGGCTCTTCAGGCACTGAATATATCGGGGGAAGTCATTACCACCCCTTATAGCTTTGTGGCCACGACGCATTCACTGTGGTGGAACGGCATTAAGCCGGTGTTCGTGGATGTGGAGCCTGATACGGGAAACATCGACCCTGCTAAGATTGAGTCGGCGATAACCAAGCGAACCACCGCTATCATGCCGGTGCATATGTATGGCACGCCGTGCAAGACCAAAGAAATCCAGAAGATTGCCGATAAATATGGACTTAAGGTCATCTACGATGCTGCTCACGCATTCGGCGTGGAGGTCAATGGCGAAAGTGTTCTAAATGCAGGCGACCTGTCCACGATGAGTTTCCATGCCACAAAGGTCTATAACACGGTGGAGGGCGGTGCTATGATTATGCATGACGTCGAGACCAAGCGCCGAATCGACTACCTTAAGAACTTTGGGTTCAAGAACGAAGTGGAGGTTGTGGCTCCGGGTATCAACAGCAAGATGGACGAGATACGGGCGGCCTACGGCCTGCTGACACTTCGTCGAGTGGACGATGCAATAGAAAAGCGTAAGGCGGTGGCGAATAAATATCGCGAGCATTTGCGGGGTGTGAAGGGCATAACCTGCTGGAGCGACGTGCCGGGGGTGCGTCACAACTATTCTTATTTTCCGATACTGGTGGATGAGGAACAATATGGTATGAGCCGCGATGCTCTATACGAATATATGAAATCGCGCAATGTCATGAGTAGGAGATACTTCTATCCGCTAATAAGTTCTTTCGCAATATATAGTGGGTTGGAGAGTTCTGACCCGCGGAACCTGCCTGTTGCTACCGAGATTGCCAACAAGGTGATTTGCCTGCCGATGCATCACGGACTGAGCGACGAAGATGTGGCGAGGGTGCTTGATTGCATTGTGCGGTGAGAGGGGATGTCTCGGCAATAGTACGAATGATTAAAAACTTATAATAAAGTGGAGCAGAAACGCGAGATTTTGTTGACGGTAAGATGCTTGACGTATAATCATGCGCCATTCATCAGGCAGTGCCTGGAAAGCATTGTCAGCCAGAAGACCGATTTTGCGTTTAAGGTCGTGATTCACGATGATGCCTCAACCGACGGAACAACCGAAATAGTGCGAGAGTTTGCCGAGCGTTATCCTGACCTGATAGAGGCCAATATTAAGGATGAGAACCTCTATAGCCGAGACTACCGACTTTTCCAGAAAACCATCTATACAGGTCTTGAAGGGAAGTATGTGGCATGGTGCGACGCCGATGATTTCTGGACTGATGACCTAAAACTGCAAAAACAAGTGGACTTTCTGGAGGCCCACCCCGACTATGCCCTCGTGTGTAGCGACGCCCTTATAGTGGACCGAGCCGGACAAGAGATTAAGCGGAACAGGACACGAAACTTTGGCGAGAGTGCTTCGCGAGACCTGGTACAGGGCTGTAACCCCATTATATCTTCGTCGGCGTGCTTCAGGCTTGACATTGTCAATGACTATCTGGCGCTTATGTCACAGATGCCCTTTGAGTCGAAGATGGGTGATTATCCGCTGTGGATATACGTAAGTCTTCAGGGGAGTATATATCAGTTTGACGAAAATATGGTGGCTTACCGTGTGCTAACATCCTCGGCGAGCCATTCACGCGATTTGAAATTCATAAAGGTGTTCAGAAACAGTTCGCTGGAACTGGCATTGTGGTTCAACGAACACTTCCGTATAGGAGTCCCGCCACGGAAAATAAAGAACTCCTTCGCCAAGATACGCCTTCGTGAGTTGTCTGAATTCGACCGTCAGACCTACTGGCAAGAGTATAAGAAGGCCGTGAAGGATGACTGGGGCATAGTGGCTAACCCCAAGGTTATGGTGATAACTGTAATAAGGCTTCTGCTGAACATGAAAGTGAGCGCATTCATGGAAAAATTGCGCTGACCGGAGTTATGCAAGCGACAGAAAAAGGATTAAAGTAAGATGTATATATATATTATAATAGCGATAATACTGAGCCTGCTTGCGCTGAAGCCCGAGTCGAAACAGGGCTTGACCATCAGTTTTATAGTGTTATTTGCGGTGGCTGCCTTCCGAGCCCTGAATGTGGGGGTTGATACGGGTGTAATATACTATAACCAGTTCAATAATCATACTGGTGTCCGGTTTATAGAATACAGTTGGTATGGCTTGCGAGAGTTCGTGGCACTTTTTGCACCGTATAGAGTACATCTTATGGTTTCGGCGTTGCTGACCTTGGTACCGCTGTACTACTACGCATGGCACAAAGGCAAAAGCGCGGCACTGATAATTTTATTCTATTTTCTGCTCTATAATTACTGCTCCTCACTTAACACTATGCGCCAGTTCGTGGCGATGTCGTTTGTGCTGCTTGGTACACTCTACTTGGGCAGTAAGCGACAGTGGCTCTTCTACGCATGGGTGCTGGTAGCCGCCACGTTCCACACCTCGGCACTGGTGATGTTGCTACTGCCGGTACTGGACAAGGTGAAAGTGAACGAGAAGTATGTGACGGCTACACTGGTGCTGACATTTGTGCTGGGATTCTTCAACACAATGGACTTCATGAACACGGCCATCTCGAAATTTAACCTTGGCTACATCAATTACTTTGGCGTGGCTTACACACGAGATGTGACTTTTTCACTGAGCCGTTTGTTGCTGAACGTCATGGTGATAGTACTGTTGTTCCTGACAAACAAGGACTCGTTGTGGCTCAAGTCGTTTATGCTGGGCGTCATGGTCCTGAATGTGTTCCCTATGTTCCCCGACGTAGGCCGAATAGCGAAGTATTTCTTGCTGTTCCAGATAATATTGTTCCCCACGCTGGAGTTCAATCCGGGTACCACAAAGGAGACTCGGATGATTGTGAAGTGCGGCGTATGGGTGTATTCTTACAGCGTTTTGTTATATCTGCTCAGTGCCAATGTGGGCGGAGTGGTTCCTTATAGTTTTGCTTGGTGAAGAAGGTGGTTCAGATAAATACTGTGGCTAACAGCGGTTCCACTGGCCGGATAGCCGAAGAGATAGGTCTGCGGGCGATAGCGCGCGGCTGGGAGAGTTATGTGGCATACGGCCGTGGCACGCCGCGGAGTGCGTCACATCTGATAAGGATAGGCAGTGACCTGGATATGCGCTGGCACGGGCTGGAAACGCGTCTGCTGGACAATCACGGGCTGTCGTCACGACGTGCTACGCGCGCGTTTGTGCGTCGCTTGCGCGAAATTAAGCCCGACATAGTGCACTTGCACAACATTCACGGTTATTACCTGAACTACAAGATATTGTTCCGCTATCTGGCCGAAGCGGGTGTGCCTGTGGTGTGGACGTTGCACGACTGCTGGTCGTTCACAGGGCACTGCTCACATTTTATCTTCACCAAGTGTGACAGGTGGAAGACCGACGGTTGCCGCAAGTGTGCTCACAAGAGGATGTACCCGGGTTCGGCTCTCCTTTCGCGCAGTGCTGCGAACTACAGCGACAAGAAGGCAGCGTTCTGCAAGCCGCAAAACGTGACTATGGTTCCTGTGTCGCACTGGATGGAGGGATTGCTCCGAGAGTCGTTCCTAAAGGGGCACAAGGTGCATTGTATCTGCAACGGAGTTGACGTGAATGTCTTCACTGCGCCTGCCGACCGTGACGCGTTGCGTGAGAAACTCGGAGTCGGTGCCCGCGAAATACTTGTTCTGGGTGTTTCCAGCGTGTGGAACGAGTCTAAGGGGCTTAATGATTTCGCCCTGTTGCGTGAGTCATTGCCTGCTGAGTACAAGATGGTTCTCATAGGGCTTAAAGATGAGCAGATAGCGGCCTTACCGGCCGGTATAACCGGAGTGGGGCGCACGCGTAACCAGCAGGAACTGGCTCAGTGGTACGGGGCGGCCGATGTGTTTGCCAATCCCACTCACGCCGACACTTTCCCCACGGTGAACATGGAATCGCTGGCTTGCGGAACCCCGGTTGTGACATATTCCGGAACAGGCGGCAGCGAGGAACAGGTGGATGAGTACACGGGACGTGTGGCGCCTGAGGGCGACATCCAAGTGATGGCGGCCGCGATTAAGGATGTGGTGTCTCGGCCTGAAATGCGCCAGGCATGCCGTGAGCGGGCGTTGAGGCTCTATAACAAGGAGGACCGCTTCAGCGAGTATGTGGACCTCTACGAAAGTATATTGGAAAATAAATAAAATCATATAAATTATGTCGATTTTCAAAGATAAAGTCCTGATGATAACAGGCGGAACCGGCAGTTTCGGCAACGCGGTTCTCAAGAGATTCCTTGCCACAGATATCAAGGAGATTCGTATATTCTCGCGCGACGAGAAAAAACAGGATGATATGCGCCATGAGTATCAGGCGAAATATCCCGATGTTGCCAATAAGATTAAGTTCTATATCGGCGATGTGCGTTCGCTGGAAAGCGTTCGCGGGGCTATGCCCGGAGTGGACTACATTTTCCATGCAGCGGCGCTGAAGCAGGTGCCCTCGTGCGAGTTCTTCCCCATGGAGGCCGTGCGCACCAACGTAATCGGTACCGACAACGTGCTCACCGCTGCCATTGAGCAGGGTGTGGAAAGCGTGATTTGCCTCTCTACCGACAAGGCCGCATATCCCATCAACGCCATGGGCATCACCAAGGCCATCGAGGAGAAAGTGGCTGTGGCCAAGAGCCGCTACAGCGGCAAGACCAAGATTTGTTGCACCCGCTACGGCAACGTGATGTGCTCGCGCGGTTCGGTTATACCTCTGTGGATCGACCAGATTCGCCAGGGCAACCCCATAACCCTTACTGAGCCTAAGATGACGCGTTTCATCATGTCGCTCGACGAGGCCGTGGACCTGGTGCTCTTCGCCTTTGAGCATGGCACTAACGGCGACATCCTGGTGCAGAAGGCGCCGGCATGCACCATTCAGACGCAAGCCGAGGCTGTGTGCGAACTCTTCGGAGGCAAGAAGGAAGATATCAAGGTGATAGGCATCCGTCATGGCGAGAAGATGTACGAGACGCTGCTCACCAAGGAAGAGTGCGCTAAGGCCGAGGATATGGGCAATTTCTATCGCGTTCCGGCTGATAATCGCGACCTTAACTACGACAAATATTTCCGTGAGGGCGATACCAAGCGCGTGACCATTGAGGAATTCAACAGCGACAATACCCGCCGCCTCAACCTGGAGGAGACCAAGGCCAAGATTGCTTCACTGGAGTATATTCAGAACGAACTTAACGGAATAGACAACATAGCCAAGTAACAAATCACAAAAAAGTAAGGAAAATGAATATACTTGTAACCGGGGCCAAGGGTTTTGTGGGGCGCAATCTGTGCGCTGCCCTGAACTGCGTGAAGGAGGGGAAAGACCGCTCTCGCAGGGGACTCAACGCCGAATCCATTGGTGAGGTGATGGAATATGATATAGACACCGAGCCCGCGCTGCTCGACGAATTCTGCGCCAAAGCCGATTTCGTGTTTAACCTTGCCGGAGTGAACCGCCCCAAGGACCCGGCTGAGTTCATGCAGGGCAATTTCGGGTTCGCATCGCGCTTGCTCGATACGCTTAAGGCTCATGCCAACAATTGTCCCGTGATGATTTCCAGTTCCATTCAGGCTACCCTTGAGGGACGCTATGCCGGAAGTGAGTACGGAAAGAGCAAGAAGGCCGGCGAGGAACTCTTCTTCGACTATGGCAGCGAGTGCGGTGCCAAGGTGCTGGTGTATCGTTTCCCGAATCTGTTCGGGAAATGGTGCCGCCCTAACTACAACAGCGCTGTAGCCACATTCTGCAACAATATCGCTAACGACCTGCCCATTCAGGTCAACGACCGCGCCACCGAGCTGGAACTGCTCTACATCGACGACCTTGTGGACGAGATGATGGCTGCCCTTGTGGGAGACGAGCACCACTGCGAATTTAGCGGAGTTGACACGGTGCTGCGCCCCGACGGACGCTACTGCGCCGCACCGGTAACACATCACGTTACTCTGGGCGAGATAGTGGACCTGCTGGAGGGCTTCAGAGCTCAGCCGCGCACGTTGCTCATGCCGGAGATTCCTAATGGCTCTTTCGCTAAGAAACTTTACTCAACCTACCTCTCGTATCTGCCTAAGGAAAAAGTGTCGTTCCCGCTGAAGATGAACGAGGACGCACGCGGCAGTTTCACCGAACTCATTAAGACCGCCAAGTGCGGGCAGGTGAGCGTGAACATCAGCAAGCCGGGCATCACCAAGGGCGAGCACTGGCACAACACCAAGTGGGAGTTCTTCATCGTGGTGGCCGGGCACGGACTGATTCAGTTGCGCAAGATAGGCACCGACGAAGTGCTGAATTACGAGGTGAGCGGTGAGAAGATTGAGGCCGTGCACATGCTCCCCGGGTACACGCATAACATTATTAACCTCTCGGAAACAGAGAATCTGGTGACGGTGATGTGGGCCAACGAGCAGTTCGACCCCTCGCATCCCGACACATTCGGAGAAAAAGTTGAAAATAAATAATACGCAAATATGAACATAAAACTTGATTACAGCGACGTGAAGTTTCAGGATAACGGAAAACTGAAACTGCTCATTATTGTGGGAACAAGACCTGAGATTATCAGGCTTGCGGCCGTTATAAGCAAGTGCCGAATCTACTTCGACACCATTCTGGCTCACACAGGCCAGAACTATGATTACAATCTGAATGGCGTATTCTTCAAGGACCTGAAACTTAAGGAGCCTGAAGTGTATATGGATGCTGTGGGCGACGACCTGGGCGCAACCGTGGGCAACATTATGAACTGCAGTTACAAACTGATGGTGCAGACTCAGCCCGACGCTGTGCTGGTGCTGGGCGACACTAACAGTTGCCTCTCAGTGATAGCCGCAAAGCGTCTTCACATCCCCATCTTCCACATGGAGGCAGGTAACCGCTGCAAGGACGAATGTCTGCCCGAAGAGACTAACCGACGCATAGTGGACATAATATCTGACGTAAATTTGGCTTACTCTGAGCACGCCCGTCGCTACCTGGCCGAGTGCGGCCTGCCCAAGGAGCGTACCTACGTCACCGGTTCGCCCATGGCAGAGGTGCTTCACAGTAATCTGGCCGAGATAGAGAGTTCCGACGTGCACAGCCGTTTGGGTCTGGAAAAAGGCAAGTACATTCTGCTGAGCGCGCATCGTGAGGAGAACATCGACACCGAGAAGAACTTTCTGTCGCTCTTCAACGCTATCAACAAGATGGCTCAGAAATACGATATGCCCATTCTGTACTCTTGCCATCCGCGCTCACGCAAACGCTTGGAAGCAAGTGGTTTCAAACTCGATGAGCGTGTGATTCAGCATGAGCCGCTAGGATTCCACGACTACAACTGCCTGCAGATGAACGCATTCGCGGTGGTGTCCGATTCAGGCACGCTGCCCGAGGAAAGTTCGTTCTTCACTTCGGTGGGCCATTCGTTCCCTGCCGTGTGCATCCGCACGTCCACAGAGCGTCCCGAGGCACTCGACAAGGGCTGCTTCATTATTGCCGGAATCGACGAGAAGTCGCTGCTTCAGGCAGTTGACACCGCGGTGGAGATGACGCGCAACGGCGACAACGGTATTCCAGTGCCGGTTTATACCGACGAGAACGTATCCACCAAGGTGGTGAAGATAATCCAGAGCTATACCGGAATAGTCAACAAAATGGTGTGGCGTAAATTCTGAGCGATATGAACGTTATATTCCTCACTTTGTCGCATGTGCTGAGCGTGAGTGAACGCGGTATCTACGCCGATCTTATGCGCAAGTTCCGCGACAATGGCCACAAGGTGTACATGGTAACCTCCAGCGAGCGCCGTTTCGGCATTGAAACCTCGCTCAAGGACACCGACGGTGTTCAGTTGCTCAACGTGAAGACGCTGAATATCCAGAAGACTAACGTGGTGGAGAAGGGTATAGGTACGCTCCTGATTGAGAGCCAGTATAAGCAGGCTATCAAGAAGTATTTGAAGGACGTAAAATTCGACCTCATACTCTACACCACGCCGCCCATCACTCTCACCAATGTGGTTAAATATCTCACGAAGAAGAACCCTGATGCGGTGACCTATCTGCTTCTTAAAGATATCTTCCCGCAGAATGCGGTGGACCTGGGCATGTTCGGTACCGATAGCCTGTTCTACAAGTATTTCCGCCGCACCGAGAAGGAACTTTATGCTGTGTCGGACTATGTGGGATGTATGTCGCCGGCCAACGTGGAGTACCTGAAGCGTCACAACCCCGACATCAGCCCTGATACCGTGGAAGTGGCACCTAACAGTCTGGAACTTGTGGATATGAAGCCACTGGACAAGAACGTGTTGCGTAAGAAATACGGCCTGCCCACCGACCGCCCCATACTCATCTACGGCGGGAACCTGGGCAAGCCTCAGGGCATAGATTACCTGCTCAGGTGTCTTGATGCCAATAAAGGGCGGCCTGACTGCCATTTCCTGATAATAGGGAACGGCACTGAATATCCTAAGATAGAGGCCTGGTACGAGGCTAACAAGGGCGGTAATGTGACCCTGATGCAGCGTCTGCCCAAGGAGGATTACGATGACCTGGTGCGCTCGTGTGACGTGGGTCTAATCTTCTTGGACCATAGGTTCACCATCCCCAACTATCCGTCGCGCCTGTTGTCGTATCTGGAGAATAAGATGCCGGTTATAGCCGCTACCGATGTCAATACCGACATAGGCTCAATAGCCGAGGAAAACGGATACGGCCTGTGCTGTGAGAGCCGTGAGGTGAACGATTTCACCGCTTGCGTCAACGATATGATTGCCCATCCCGACAAGATGCGTGAGATGGGCGAGCGCGGCTTTGAGTTCCTGAAAGAGAATTATGTCACCGATGTGACTTATGGCCGAATCATGGCCCATGTGATAAAATAAACTGAAAAGTTATCATGTATAAAAACTGTTTTAAGCGAGTTATTGACTTTTTGCTGTCGCTGACAGCACTGATAATACTTTCGCCCATTCTGCTGATAGTGGCGCTGTGCCTCATGGTCGCCAATAAGGGCGCAGGAGCGTTCTTCTTCCAAGAGCGCCCGGGACTCAAGGCTAAAGTCTTTAAGGTTATCAAGTTTAAGTCCATGACCGATGAGCGAGATGCCGAGGGTAAGTTGCTCCCCGACAAAGACCGTCTCACGAAGGTTGGTAAGTTTGTGCGCTCCACATCCATCGACGAGTTGCCGCAGCTTATCAACGTGCTCAAGGGTGACATGGCGCTGATAGGACCGCGCCCCTTGCGCGTTCATTATCTGCCGCTCTACAGCGACGAGCAGATGCGCCGTCACGATGTGCGTCCCGGCATCACAGGCTGGGCACAGGTCCACGGGCGAAACGCCATTTCGTGGACGCAGAAATTTGAATACGATGTGTGGTATGTTGACCACGTGTCGTTCTTACTGGATGTGAAAATAATATTTTTAACGATAAAGAAAGTGTTTCAGCGTGAGGGCATATCCAAGGAAGGTATGGCCACGACTGAAGCGTTTAACGGTAAAAACTAACAATTATGAAAAGCGTAATAATAGGATCCGGAACTTACGGCGAAGTGTATTTGGCATATCTGCAGGATGCAGGTGTTGATATAATAGGCTTTGTCGATGACAGCGAGGACAAGCAGGGTGTAACGGTACGCGGTGTGCCGGTGCTGGGCAAGATTAGCGACCTCGCCGCTATTAAGAATCGTTACGGCGCCGAAGCGGTGTATTGCCCGCTCGGCAATAACGCGCTGAGGGTGAAATGCCTGGAATATGCCAGCTCTCTCGGTTATGAAACCCCAAACTTCATACATCCATCGGCCACAATCCATCACTCAGTGAAACTTGGGAAAGGCGTGTATGTGCTTCTGGGCGTGAACATTATGCCTTATACCGTAATTGAGGATTATGTGATGATATCAATGAACGCCCTCGTTGCTCACCACACCACCCTGAAAAAGGGTACTTTCCTATCTACAGGTGTTAACTTCGGTGCGTCTATCGTGGCCCATGAGCGCGCCTATGTGGGCATAGGTGCCACTATCATGACCGGATTGCACGACCTAGGTGCCGACTGTCTGGTGGGTGCCGGTGCAGTGGTGATTAAAGATGTTCCGGAGAAAGCCATAATGGCGGGAGTTCCGGCTAAGGTGATAAGGATTAAGGAATAAATCCATGTAAGGATTTTTAGCCTTGAATCTTAATAATGGAAAATTAACGTAAGCATAAAATTTAACACGAAATATATGGATAAGAGAATTTATTTGTGTCTTGCACACATGAGCGGCAACGAGATGAAGTTCATCAATGAGGCCTTCGACACCAACTGGGTGGTCCCAATGGGCCCGAACGTGAATGGTTTTGAGGCCGATTTGGAAAAGTTTGTAGGCGAAGGTAAGAGCGTGGTGGCTCTGGCGTCGGGGACGGCGGCTGTGCATCTGTCGCTCCTCGCTTGCGGCGTTGGCCCCGGTGATGAGGTGCTGGTGCAGAGCTTCACTTTCTGCGCATCTACTCATCCCATCACTTATCTGGGAGCAACTCCGGTATTTGTGGATTCTGAGCCGGAAACCTGGAACATGGACCCTGTGCTTCTGGAGGATGCTATCAAGGACCGTATCGCCAAGACCGGAAAGAAACCTAAAGCCATAATGGCAGTGTATCTCTACGGGATGCCCGGAAAGATAAGCGAAATCGTGAAAGTGGCAGCCAAGTACGAGATTCCGCTGATTGAGGACGCTGCCGAAGGTATGGGCTCAAAGTGCGACGGCCGTATGGTGGGTACGTTCGGTGAGTATGGTGTACTTTCGTTCAACGGTAACAAGATAATAACCACTTCCGGCGGCGGTGCCCTGATTTGCCCTAACGAAGACGCGAAACGCAAGATTATGTGGTATGCCACACAGGCTCGTGAGGCATATCCTTACTATCAGCACGAGGCCATAGGCTACAACTATCGCCTTTCTAACATCTGCGCCGGCATAGGCCGCGGTCAGATGACGGTTATCGACGAGCACATAGCTCATCACCGCCGTCTGGCCAAGTTCTACAAGGAGGCGTTTGCCTCTGTGGACGGAATACAGTTCCACGATGAGTTGCCGGGTATGGAGTCGAACTTCTGGCTGTGTACCGTTACTCTCGACGAGAAACTGCGCGTGAAGAACGAGAATCTGGCTTATGCCGAGGCTATAACCGGTGCCGTTGGCGGTGCCGCAGGAGTTGTGCGCGCGGGCGGCTCGGTGCATACCGAGTGTGAGCCTAATGTCAACGTAGAGGCCATGCGTATCAATCTGGACAAGCTGGGCATAGAGAGCCGCCCGTTGTGGAAACCTATGCACAAGCAGCCGGTTTACAAGAACTCACCCGCCTACGTCAACGGTGTGTCGGAGTCGCTCTTCAAGGTGGGTATGTGTCTGCCCAGCGGACCTATGGTGACCGATGCTGATGCGCAATTCATTGTTAACTCCATAAAAGACAATCTGGAATAGTGATGTGATGAGGCTCATCTCTTCACGAATGTGATAGATGCCTGATTCTAACCGATTCCCCGACTAAATACATTACGATAATGAAAGTTCTCAATAAGTTACTGAATTGGTATTTCAGTAGAAGTTCGCTGCCCTACTGGTGCATCTTGCTGCTCGACAGCCTGATACTGTTCCTTACCGGCTTGGCTGTGTTCTGGCTGTTCCATCGTGGGCACACTCTGCCCGACTTGCCGGCAATGCTCCGCACGCTGGGACTCATGGTGGTCGTGAGTCTTATAGGGTTTAGGCTATTCCATACCTATGCCGGTGTGATTCGCTTCTCCTCGTTCGTTGACTTGCAGCGTGTGGCATTCGCTAATTTCCTGTCGATGCTGCTGGTGATAGGGTGCAGGTATCTGCTTGAAGGTCACACCGATGGAATATTTTGCGTAATTCCCACTCGCCAGATAGTCATCATCTTTGTCATCGCCACAATGATTATGTGGCTGGTGCGCGTGGCGGTAAAGGTTATGTACGACATCGCATATCGCGACAGCAGCGCCCTGCCGGTGTTCATCTACGGAATAAAGGACGGCGGTGTGGGTTTGGCGAAAACTATTCGTTCCGAGAAACCTAACAAGTACATACTCAAGGGATTCATCTCGCACGACAAGCAGTTTAAGGTGGATATGTTAATGGGAGTGCGCGTGTTTGATGTGGACGAGCATCTGCCGGAGGTAATCAGCAAGCGCGAAATAAAAGCCGTGCTTGTGTCGCCGCTCCGTAACACTGAGTTCCGCAACGACGAAAAGTTGCAAGAGTACCTCATGGAGGCCGGTGTGAAGATTTTCATGACTTCTGAGGCTACCGAATGGAAGGAAGGCGATAACGAGAGTAACAATTCCACCTCCACCTCCACTTACCGCGAGGTGAGCATAGAAGACCTGTTGCCGCGTCAGCAAATCAACGTGGACATGGAGTCCGTTGGCGCACTTCTCACAGGCAAGAAGATTCTTATCACCGGTTCTGCCGGAAGCATTGGCTCAGAGATGGTGAGGCAGATTGCCGAGTACAAGCCGGCTGAGATGATGCTCATAGACCAGGCCGAGACGCCACAGCACGATATCCGCCTGATGATGGCCGACAAGTTCCCTAACATCAAGGCCGAGACCGTGGTGACCTCAATCTGCAAGAAGGACAGGATGGAAGCCATCTTCAATTCTTTCCGCCCCGACTATGTGTTCCATGCCGCGGCCTACAAGCACGTGCCCATGATGGAGAACAACCCGTGCGAGAGCGTGCAGAACAACATCTACGGAACAAAGGTCATAGCCGACCTCTCAGTGAAGTACGGCGTGAAGAAATTTGTGATGATTTCCACCGACAAGGCCGTGAACCCCACCAATGTGATGGGCTGTTCCAAGCGTATCTGCGAAATCTACGTCCAGAGCCTCAACAAGGCCGAGGAAGAGGGCAAGATTGCCGGCAGCACGCAGTTCGTGACCACGCGGTTCGGTAATGTGCTGGGCTCTAACGGCTCCGTGATTCCGCTGTTCCGCCGCCAGATTATGGCCGGCGGCCCTGTGACTGTGACGCATCCTAACATCATCCGCTTCTTCATGCTCATCTCCGAGGCCTGCAAACTGGTGCTCGAAGCCGGAACCAAGGGCAAGGGCGGTGAGATTTTCGTCTTCGACATGGGCAAGCCGGTGAAAATTGCCGACCTTGCCAAGCGAATGATAAAAATGAGCGGAGTGAAGAACGTGGACATCGTTTATACCGGTCTGCGCTCAGGCGAGAAACTCTATGAGGAGGTGCTCAACGAGGAAGAGACCACCAAGCCGTCGTTCCACGAGAAGATACGCATAGCCAATGTGCGCGAATACGACTTCGACGAAGTGGACAAGCAGATTTCCGAACTGATTGAAGAAAGTCTCAAATACGACGACATGAAGGTCGTGGGACTGATGAAGCAGATTGTGCCCGAGTACAAGAGCAAGAACTCCATCTACGAGTATCTGGACAAGAAGAGCTGATAATCATCCGCTTTAACGATAATAGAGAGGCCTCCGTAACCTGGTGTTGCGGAGGCCTCTCGGCTTGTACGCCCATGGGGAGTCGAACCCCAATCGGAGGAACCGGAATCCTCTATTCTATCCATTGAACTATGGGCGCCGGTGCGCGTCATTTCTTAACGCAGTTGCAAAGTTACTGCAAAATTTGTAACTTCGCAAAGGTTTAAGCCGAAATGCTAACGAAAAAGACCCTCCGTACAACAATGGATGTGAAGATAGAGCAAAGTTGGAAGCAGGAATTGGCCGCCGAGTGGGACAAGGACTATTTTGCGGCGCTAACGCAGTTTGTGAGGCAAGAATACAGCACCAAGCAGGTGTTCCCGCCCGGAAACAAGATTTTCGCGGCCTTCGATGCCGCGCCGTTCACTCACGTGAAAGTGGTGATACTGGGGCAGGACCCATATCACGACGTGGGGCAGGCCAACGGGCTGTGCTTCTCGGTGAACGAGGGTGTGCCGTTCCCGCCGTCGCTGCAGAACATCTTCCGTGAGGTGCACAACGATACAGGTGCCCCCATCCCGGCCAGCGGCGACCTCACGCGTTGGGCGAGGCAGGGTGTCCTGCTTCTCAACGCCACTCTCACCGTGGAGGCGCATCGTGCCGGGTCGCACCAGAACCGTGGATGGGAACGATTTACCGACGAAGTGGTGGCACACTTGGCGCAAAACCGCCAAAACCTGGTCTTCATCCTCTGGGGCAGTTACGCCATCCGCAAGGGAGCGCTAATCGACCGCGAGCGCCACTTGGTACTCACATCGGCTCACCCGTCGCCACTCTCGGCCTACCGCGGATTTTTCGGCAATCACCATTTCTCGCTTGCCAACGATTATCTTGTGAAACACGGAAAAACACCCATACAATGGTAAACACAGAGAAAACTAAGCGTTACGAAGAATTGCTCCTGCAGATTCAGGGCCTTACCGACGGCGAGACTGAGCAGGTGAGCGTGCTGGCCAATGTGGCCGCGGCTATCCACGAGGCTATGGGCTTCTGGTGGACAGGATTCTATCTTGTGAAAGGCGAGTTACTGGTTCTGGGGCCATTCCAGGGACCGGTGGCCTGTTACCGCATTAAGCACGGCCGCGGAGTGTGCGGCACTGCGTGGGCTCGGCGCGAGACGGTGGTGGTCCCCGACGTGGAGCAGTTCCCCGGCCACATTGCGTGCAGCAGCCTGTCGCGCAGCGAGATTGTGGTGCCGGTGTTCGGCGCTTCGTCGCGTGTGTGCGCCGTGCTGGATATCGACAGCCGCGAACTGGGCACTTTCGACGATACCGATGCCCGCTACCTTGAGCGGATAGCGCAGATGGTGTCTGCGGCAGTGTTTACCGCCACGGAGTAGGGGAGCGGTGACCGCCGGAGTGGGGCGGTGGTTCAGAGGCCGCCTGTGTAGAGTTGATGGTACTTTCCGCCCAAGGCTATGAGCTCGTCGTGCGTTCCCTGCTCAATTATGTGACCTTTTTCCAGAACTATGATGCAATCGGCATTGCGCACCGTTGACAAGCGATGTGCGATTACAAACGTGGTGCGCCCTTTCATCAGCGAGTCCATGCCGCGCTGAACCAGCAACTCGGTGCGGGTGTCGATGCTCGATGTGGCCTCGTCCAGTATCAGAACCGGCGGATTGGCCACCGCCGCGCGAGCAATGGCCAGCAACTGACGCTCACCCTGGCTCAGGTTGCCACCGTCACCGCTTAGCATGGTGTTGTAGCCGTCGCTCAGGCGGCGGATGAAGTCGTCGGCGTTCACCAGCCTAGCCGCCGCACGGCACTCTTCGTCGGTGGCGTCGAGGCGCCCGTAGCGGATGTTGTCGAGCACGGTGCCGGTAAACAAGTGCGTCTCTTGGAGCACCATGCCCAGACTGCGGCGCAGGTGCGGCTTGCTGATGTCGTTGATGCTGATGCCGTCGTAGAGCACCTTGCCGTCTTGAATATCGTAGAAACGGTTTATCAGGTTGGTGATGGTGGTCTTCCCGGCTCCGGTTCCGCCCACGAAGGCTATCTTCTGGTCGGGCATAGCGTTGAGCACGATGTCCTCAAGCACGAGCCGGCTGTCGTCGTAACTGAAATCCACCATATTGAACGACACGCCGCCCTCTACCTTTGTGTAGCGGCTCCGCCCGTCTTCCGCGGCTTGTTTCCATGCCCACATCTCGGTGCGGTGGTCAGTTTCCACTATGTTTCCGTCGCTATCGGTCTCGGCGTTCACAAGGGTCACGTTGCCGTTGTCGGTCTCGCTCGGCTCGTCCAGAATGGCAAACAGGCGCTCGGCTCCGGCCGAGGCGGTGATGATGCTGTTAATCTGCTGGCTTACGTGAGAGATGGGCTGAGTGAAACTCTTGTTGAGCGTGAGGAACGCCACCAGCGTGCCCAGCGTGAGGCCATACTCGCCGCTCAGGGCTATGGACGCGCCCACCACGGCCAGCAGCACGTACCCCAGGTTGCCCAGATTGCCGTTCACTGGCATCACTATGTTGGCTATGCGGTTGGCGTTGAACGCGCTTGAGCGCAACGTCTCGTTGAGTCGCTCAAATTGCTCTATCGCCTCGTCTTCGTGGCAGAACACCTTCACCACGCGCTGCCCGCTCACCATTTCTTCTATGTAACCGTTGAGCGCGGCGAGGTCTTTCTGCTGCTTCACAAAGTGCGTGCGCGAGCGTTTGCTCAGTTTGGTGGTGGCTATGGCCATCACCACGGCAAGCAGAATTGAAACAATGGTTAGCGGAATGCTCATCACCACCATGGAGCACAGTGTGGCTACGATAGTGATTATTGAGTTGAGCGCCTGCGGAAGGCTCTGACTTATCATCTGGCGCAGGGTGTCGATGTCGTTGGTGTAGGCCGACATGATGTCGCCGTGAGAGTGCGAGTCGAAGTAGCGTATGGGCAGCGTCTGCATGTGGCTGAACATATCCTTGCGCAGGCGCAGCATGGTCCCCTGGCTCACGTTAATCATTATGCGATTGTAGGCATACGAGCAGGCCGCCCCGAAAGTGAGCACCAGTCCCAGTACGAACAGGGTCTGTGCCAGCGACTTATACTCAGGATAGGTAACCTGCGTCAGCGGCGTTATGTAATCGTCTATCAGCGTGCGGATAAACAGGTTCGACACCAGTGTGGTGCCGGCTGTGACCATGATGCACAGCGCCACCGCCAGGAACGAGAACCGGTAATTCCCCACCACATAGCGCAGCAGCCGCCAGAGTGTGTCTTTGCGTTTCATTGTGCCACCTCCTTTCTGTGCGAGAAGTCAAAGTCGCCTCCCTCGTCGGTCTGGATGGCGTTGATTTCCTTATATATATCGTTGGTCTTGAGCAGGTTCTCGTGCGTGTCGAAACCGCTCACCTTGCCGCTGTCCATCACCACTATGCGGTCGCAATCCTTAACGCTCGAGATTCGTTGCGCTATGATTAGTTTAGTGGTGCCCGGAATCTGCTCGCGGAAGGCGCGGCGTATTCTGGCATCGGTGGCCGTGTCGCAGGCGCTGGTGGAGTCGTCCAGAATTAGTATCTTGGGCTTCTTCAGCAGAGCGCGCGCTATGCACAGTCGCTGCTTCTGTCCTCCGCTCACATTGCTTCCGCCTTGTTCTATCACCGAGTTGTACCCATCGGGCATCTGGCTGATGAACTCGTCGGCGCACGCCAGTTGGCAGGCTTGGCGACATTCCTCCGGGGTGGCATCGGGGTTTCCCCAGCGCAGGTTGTCCAGAATGGTTCCGCTGAACAGGGTGTTTTTCTGCAGCACCACGGCCACGTTGTCGCGCAGCACGGTCAGGTCGTATTCGCGAACGTCGTGACCGCCAACTGTCACCGTACCTTCGCTGGTGTCATACAGACGGCTCACAAGGCTCACCACACTTGATTTGCCGCTTCCCGTTCCGCCTATCAGGCCTATCGACTCTCCGGAGCGGATATGTAGGGTTACGTCGCTCAGCGCGTAGTCGCCGCTGCCCTCGTTGTAGGCGAAACTCACGTTGTCAAAGTCTATGCTGCCGTCGGTCAGGTCTGTTATGGGGTTCTGCGGATTCTCTATGTCGGGAACCTCGTTGATTACTTCGGCCACTCGCTTGCCGCTTGCCGCACTCATGGTGAGCATCACAAAAATCATGCTCAGCATCATCAGCGACATCAGTATGCTCATCACGTAGGTAAACAGTGATGTCAGTTCACCGGTCGTGAGCGAGCCGTCCACCACGTAGTGCGCTCCCCACCACGACAGGGCTATAATGCACGCGTAGGTCACCAGATTCATCACCGGGTGGTTAAGCGCCATCATGCCCTCGGCCTTCACGTAGAGCCGATAGAGCCCATAGGCGGCACGCCCAAACTTTTCCTTCTCAAAGTCCTCGCGCACAAAGGCTTTCACTACACGAATGCCCACCACGTTCTCGCGAACGCTCGAGTTGAGCGCGTCGTACTGCTTGAAAACCTGTGTGAACACCGCCGAAACCTTGCGGATAATAGTGAATATCACTGCCGACAGTACCACCAGAGCCACCAGGAAGATAACGCTCAGTCGCGCGTCAATCACGAAGCACATTATCACAGAGAACACCATGCGGAACGGCGCGCGTACCGTGATGCGCAGTATCTGCTGATAAGCGTTCTGCAAGTTTGTCACGTCGGTAGTCATTCGTGTCACCAGCCCCGACGTGCTGAATTTGTCGATGTCGCCAAACGAGAACCGCTGTATGTTGCGGTACATGGCATTGCGCAGATTGGCCGCGAACCCCGACGACGCGTACGATGCCAACTGACCTGCCGCGATGCCGAACGTGAGGCTCAGCAGCGCCATCCCCAGCATTATCAGCCCGTAGCGATACACGGCCGGCATATCGCCCGCAGTGATGCCGCGGTCTATCAGCAGAGCCGTAACATAAGGAATAAGTACTTCCATCACCACCTCCAGCGAAGTCACTATGGGGGTTAGTAACGATGCTTTCCCGTATTGCTTGATTTGTTTGGTTAATGTCTTAATCATAGGGTCAAAGTTACGAAAAAGCGAGCGCAGAACAAAAAGAACTTGTTCTTTTTTATGCCGAGCGAGAGTAACTTCGGCGGAGCCAACGTTCCGAAAAAGCGAGCGCAGAACAAAAAGAACTTGTTCTTTTTTTATGCCGTCAGGCTACACTGTTATAGGTCCTATAAGCCCTATAAGCCCTATAAGTCCTATCGCTACGATTAGTCCTATAAGTCCTATAGACCCTATTCACCACGCACCCGCAAGGCACGTCGCTCTGGCGTTTCGCCCGTGAGGGCGACCTCTGAGTAACCCCCTGTGTCGCACTGCGACACTGGGGGTGCATACAATCCAAAGAAAAGTCGCCGGCGGCGACCCCTATGTACCAACTTTAAGAATAATTCAATCAAATGTTAAATAAGTGTTAATTTTCATTCACTATTTAAACCAATTAATCTCTTATCAGTCAAAAAGTCGTATGATTTGATAATCAAAAAGCTTCAAACATCAATAACTGACTTTTTTCTATAATAAAACTCGATTTTCACAACTTGCTGCGATTAGCACCCGTGAAATCAAAATAAGAAACTCCGATGGCATTACCCTCGGAGTTTTTTTCGATATATACATCGCCTCCCCGCACGGCCGGTATAGTAACCCCGAACTTACCATCGGCCTAATGACCCATTCGGGGCAAATGGGGCAGACGCGGCTCATCAGCCTGTCCGCCCCTCAATAAGTCTATGTCTCAACGCTATAGGGTTAACTCCTATAATCCCATCACTATATTGGCCAGCGCCACCACGTCGGTCACGTCTATGTCGCTACCCTCGCCCGATATGTTGGCGTTCTCGGCAATGAACACGGGTGGTATTTCGCCCATCACATAACTTGCCAGTGCCACCACGTCGGTAACGTCCACTGTGCCGTCACCGTTCACATCACCCGGTGCTGAGGCGTCTGCTCCGGCGTATGGCTGCCACGATGAGCCGTCGTACCAGTATGGGATGGCCCCGCGCTGCTTGGCGGCTTCCACCTGCGCCACTGTCAGCGCATTGCCCTCAGGGTAGTTGGCGTTGTTCGGATTGTACACCTTGAAATTACCTTCTTCAATGCTTCCGGGCAATGTGGCAATCATTGAGTCCATTCCTTCTTCCTTTATCTGATTGCCCCAGCAGATGAAATATAGCAGTGCGGTGCAGCCTGTCAAGTCCACTGAGGTCAGGTTGTTGCCCCAGCACGTAAGATACCACAACTTCTCTTTACCGGCCAAATCCAGGCTCTCTAATTTGTTGATATTGCACTCCAAGTAAGTCAGTGAATCCACCCCGGAAATGTTAAGCGTGGTCAGCTCGTTACTCGAGCACTCCACTCTTGTTAGCAGCTTGTTGTTGCTCAAGTCCAGATTTTCCAACTTATTGTTGTAGCATTGCAGAATCTTCAGTTTTTTATTCTTACTCAAATCCAGATATAGCAACGCGTTGTTGTAGCACTGTAGCATAGTCAACTCGGTAAAGTATCCTATGCCGTTCATGGCGGATGCGCCCTTATTGTTAAAGGATATCGTCTTTATGTCGTCTATCTCATCGGCGGTCAGTTTCGCGTCGGCTCCATAATTCTGGCTTAGCAGATACTCACGGAACTTGGTGTCAGGGAAATGGTCATCGTCTATCGGTATGTAATTCAGGAACTCAGTCGTATATCCAAAGAAGTGAATATTCTTCTTATTGCCTTCGGTTACTTGTCTCAGCGTGGGGCAGTCGTTTTTCTCGTCGGAGAGTCCGGCTCTGTAGCAGTACACATTAATTGCTTTGCTTCTGTTCGATGCTTTATCTATCATTTGGTCCCAAGCCTCGCTCTTTATTTTATTTAGATAGCATCTAACATGAACCAGATTCGGATTCTTTGATATGTCTATCTCACTGATATTGTTATCGTCGCAATAGAGTTTGTTTAAATTTGGAAAATACTCTATGCCGGTCAGGTCGTTTATGCCCTTCTTCGTTAGTGCCAGACTTGTGATATCGTTGTTCTCACTCTCTTTAACTATCGCGTCGGCGCCTTCCTTTTGGCTATATAACGCTGTGCGTAGCGCCCCGTCCGGAAAGTGACTCCTGTCTATACCCACGTAGTCTTCGTTTGCACTCAGCGAATATGTCTCCTCGCCGTTCTTCACCGTGAAGTCATATCCCTTTAGTAATATAATACTAAGCAAATTCCGGTTTGGCAGATTATTCCGTTCGCTCGCCTCTGCGTTGAAGCCTTCCACCAGTGCTGTTTTGCCTGCAGCTGGCGTCGGTATTGTTGGCGCTATCATGTTCCAGTCCACTCCTTCGCCGGTGTTGTTGTAGCACCGCAGATGATAGAACTCCGGGTTCGACGACAAGTCGATGCTTTGAGCCTTGCCGCCATCCACCCACATTCGCCGCAGGCAGGTAAGGTACTTTATGCCGGCCCAGTCAGTCACTCCCTTGAGCGACGTGTTCGATGTGCTCTGGATATTTATTGTCCTGATTTCAAACATCTCGGCCGATTCCAAGTTCGTTCCGAATTTGTCGGTGAGCCACTCGCGGAACACCGGGTCGGGAAAACTGCTTTCATTGATTTGTGCCGACTGTGAAATTATTATGTCTTTCCCAGGGTACGGCTGCTTGGCTCCATTGACGAAGGTTTCCTGGCTGGCATTGAACAATCCGTTCCCTTCTAATGTGTAGTTCTTCAGGCTCGTTATTGATGAACCCACGCCTATCTTCGCAGGGAGTGCGTTGGGATACTCCATAGTGAAATTCCACACTCCGCTCATCGCGTATGCTGTGCTGCTTCCCGTGCGTAGAAGCACCGCCGAAGACTCCACCCTCACATTGCCAAAGTCGGCAAGGGCGCTTCCGTTGGCGCTCCGGGCTATCACACGCGAGTGGTGGAACAAAAGGCTTTCGCTGCCATTGTGCCCCTCTATCGCCGCGTTTGTGTTGCCGGTGAGGTACATATACATCGTTGTGTGGTCAAAGGTCACCGTTGCACCGTTTGTCACATACATGGCGTTGGCGTCTCCGTCGTTGCCATATACCCTGGCGGCTATCAGCGCGTCGCTCACGAATGTCGTGTTGGCCTCAATTCTGATAGGGGCGCACGTGGTGGAACTGAACTCGCTGTCATGGGTCTTGAACAGCACTGTCAGACCATCGCAACTCTCGTTATAGATGCAACGGTTGTCGTTTCCGGTGCGGGTTATCTTCACGTTCTCCAGAGTCAATGTCTTCGTGCTGTGGTCGTAACTCGCCTTGTAACTGTAATCGGTGTAGTTGGCCGAGATATACTGGCCGGTTATGTTGTTGCAGTTTGCGTCAGTCACCGACACGCCGCCCACCTTAAGCCCGTAGTAGGTTGATGCCTGAACTGCCAGCCCTATTGTCAGCATCGCCATAATCAGTGTTAGTCTTGTTTTCATATTCCGATGGTTTTTTGTTAATATTCTTTCTACTCGTTTTCCGCTGCAAAGTTACTACATCGCCGCGGCTTTGTCAATGCTATTTTCTGAGCTGGCAACCCTTACCCGAAGAGGTGTCGGAAGGCCTCTTCCACTTTGCCCACCTCTATAAGCTTGATTTTCAGGCGGTCGGTCTTTATGCCTTTGACATTATTTCGGGGAATGATTATTGAGTCGAAACCCAGTTTCTCTGCCTCGCTGATGCGTTGCTCTATGCGGGTTATCTGACGTATCTCGCCGCTCAGACCCACCTCACCGCTCAGGCAGATGCCGCGGTTGATGGCGATGTCCACGTTCGACGACAGAATGGCGCATATCACCGCCAGGTCCAGTGCCGGGTCGGCAACTTTCAGACCGCCGGCTATGTTCAGAAACACGTCTTTCTGCGCCAGCTTGAAGCCCACTCGCTTCTCCAGAACGGCCAGCAGCATGTTCATGCGCCGTTGGTCAAATCCGGTCACCGAACGCTGAGCCGTGCCGTAGGCGGCTGTGCTTACCAGCGCCTGGGTCTCTATCAGGAACGGCCGTGCCCCGTCCACCGTTACACCTATTGCTACACCCGACAGGTCTTCCTCGCCGTGGCTCAGAAGCATCTCGCTGGGGTTCTTCACCTCGCGCAATCCGTCTTCCTGCATCTCATAGATACCCATTTCGTTGGTGCTCCCGAAGCGGTTCTTTATCGACCGCAGTATGCGGTACATGTAGTGGCGGTCGCCCTCAAACTGTAGCACCGCGTCCACTATGTGTTCCAGCACTTTAGGCCCGGCTATGGAGCCTTCCTTGTTGATGTGCCCTATGATGATTACCGGCGTGTTGGTGCTCTTGGCGTAGCGCAGAAAAGCCGCGGCACATTCGCGCACCTGTGTCACGCTGCCGGCGGCCGAGTCCAGTTCGTCGCTTGCTATGGTCTGGATGGAATCCACTATTATCAGCCCGGGCTTGCTCTCGCGGATGCTGGCGAAAATGGTCTCCAGCGATGTCTCGCACAGCAGGTAGCACTCGCAGTCCATCTCGCTGCCGGCGATGCGGTCGGCGCGCATGCGCAGTTGCTGCGGACTTTCCTCTCCGCTCACATACAGCACCTTGCGCGAGCGGATGCGGAGCACGTTCTGAAGCACCAGCGTGGATTTCCCTATTCCGGGCTCGCCGCCTATCAGCACCATCGAGCCGGGAACCAGACCTCCGCCCAGCACGCGGTTCAGCTCGCTGCTGGGCAGCGCTATGCGGGGCAGGTCTTGTGCCTTGATTTGGGAAATCTTCACGGGAACTATGCTCTGCCGCTCATCGTCGCCTATGCCCAGGGTGTTCTTCTTCGCGCTCTTGGGTGCCACCGGCTCTTCCACGTAGGTGTTCCACTCGCCGCACGCGGGGCATTTGCCCAGCCACTTGGGCGACTCGTTGCCGCAATTCTTGCAATAATATACTGTTGCTTTGGTCTTCATAACTTATTGGTCGTTAGGCTGCTATTGTAGTGGTTAAAGCCTTCTGGCAAATTCGCTTATGGTGATGGCCGCCGCTATGCCCACGTTGAGCGACTCGCTGTGCTCGCCTTGTCGCTCGGCAGCCGGTATGGTGAGCCTCCGGGTCACCCGTGCCGCCACTTTGGCCCCGATGCCCTGGCCCTCATTGCCCATCACAATGAATCCGTTGCGCCCCAAGTCGGCCTGATAGATGTTTTCTCCGTTGAGGAACGTGCCGTAGATGGGCAGGTCGGGGAACAGATCGAACACGTCCTCAAGGTCGCCGTAGTGGACCTTCACTCGCGATATCGCACCCATAGTGGCCTGTACCACTTTGTGGTTATACACATCCACCGTGCCTTTGCTGGCAAACACGTCGGTGATGCCAAACCAGTCGGCCAGGCGCAGTATCGTCCCCAGATTGCCGGGGTCCTGAATGTTGTCCAGCACCAGGCTCAGCCTGTCTCGCACTTCATCGGGGTTGAACTCGGTACGGGGTATCTCATACACCGCTATCACGTCGCTGGGCGTGCTGAACTGCGACATGCGGCTCATCTGCTGCTTGTTGGCCAGCACTATCTTGTCGTAGTGGCTGCTGGTGCCCATTTGCTCGTACCACGTGCGGGTGGCTATCAGCCACTTGCACCGGAAGTGGTCCCATGTGTCGCGAACGCATTTGGTGCCCTCGGCCACAAATAGGCCCATATCATCGCGGTGCTTCTTCATCGCCAGCGATGCCACTGCCTTGATTATTCCGTTGTTGATATCCGTCATAATGCGCAAAGATAGTAAATTTTATTGAACTTTTTCACTAAGTTCCAGCCACCTGAGCTCTTTTTCGTCAAGTAGCCGTTTCACTTCCTCATATCTTGCCGCCTTTGCGACTATGTCCGGCACCTCTCCGCCCGAAAAGGCTTCGTCCAGTTCTAATTTCTCTAAGTTGAGCTGAAATAGTTCCTCTGTCAGGGCCTCAAGTTCTTTGCTTTCCTTGTACGAGAGTTTCGGAGCGGATGTGTGAACCGTCTGGCGCACAGGCTTTTCCTTGGGCTTGGTACTCGTTGTTTCTTGCGTCGGGTGCGCTTCTTTCCAGGCGCGGTATTCGCTGTAGTTGCCTGGGAAGTCCTTCACCACGCCGTTGCCGGTGAACACGAAGGTGTGGTCCACTATCCGGTCTATGAAGAACCGGTCGTGGCTCACCACTATCACGCATCCCTTGAAACCGCTCAGATAGTCCTCCAGCACTTCCAGGGTGGTGATGTCCAGGTCGTTGGTGGGCTCGTCCAGTATCAGGAAGTTGGGCTTCTTCATCAGCACGGTGGCCAGGTAGAGCCGCCGCTTCTCGCCTCCGCTGAGTTTCGCTATGTATTTCTGCTGGTCGGCCGCACTGAACAGAAACAGGTTCAGAAACTGCGATGCGGTGTACTGGGTCTTTTCGTCAAAGTAGATATGCTCGGCTATGTCGCGGGCAGCGTCTATCACTTTTTTCCCCTCGTCGAATTTGATACCCTCCTGGCTGTAGTAGCCCCATTTCACCGTTTCTCCCACCTCGAAATACCCGCTGTCGGGCTCCAACTGGTTCAGTAGCAGACGTATGAACGTGGTCTTGCCCACACCGTTGTCGCCCACTATGCCCAGTTTCTCATAGCGTGAGAAGGTGTAGCTGAAATTGTCCAGAATCACCTTGTCGTCCCAGCGCTTGCTCACGTTGTGTGCGGTGAAGATTTTCTTGCCTATGTAGGTGGCGTTTACGTCCAGTTTCACGTCTCGCTCATTTCTGGTGTTGCTTGCGCGTTCTCGCAGGTCGTAGAAGGCGTCGATGCGATACTGGGCCTTGTGGGCGCGTGCCTGCGGCTGTCGCCTCATCCACTCCAGTTCGGTCCGGAGCAGGTTGCGTGCCTTTTCCACCTGAGCGTTCTGCGCCTCGATGCGCTCTGCACGCTTTTCCAGATAGTAATTATAGTTTCCGTTGTAGTTATACAGGCTTTGGCGGTCTATTTCCACTATCCGGTTGCATATCTTGTCCAGAAAATAACGGTCGTGAGTCACCATCAGCAGGGTGGTGCGGCTTTTCGACAGATAGGTCTCCAGCCACTCTATTATGTCGATGTCCAGGTGGTTGGTGGGCTCGTCCAGGATAAGCAGTTTGGGCTCGTTGAGAATAATCTTGGCAAGGGCCACACGCTTCACCTGACCGCCGCTTAACTGGCCTATCTTCTGCGCAAAATCGGTTATTTTCAGTTGATGAAGCAGTTGCTTGAACTGGTCTTCGTAGTCCCATGCGTGGGCGAAGTCCATAAACTGAACGGCCGACGTCATTTCATTGCTGTCGCCGCTGGCCAGCGCTTTCTCGTAGCATCGCAGCGCGCTACTCTTTGTGTCAAAGCCTGTCAGGCAGATGTCTATAATGCTCTTGTAGGGGTCGAAGTGCGGACTTTGCTCCAGGTAGCCTATGGATGTGAAGTCGTGATAGAAGATTTTTCCTCTGTCGTAACTCTCGTCATCGGCTATTATTTTCAGTAAAGTGCTCTTGCCGGCACCGTTCTTGGCTATAAGGCCCACCTTGTCGCCCTCATTGAGCGTGAGCGAGATGTCGCTCAATAGCACGTTGGCTCCGAACGATTTGGTAAGCCCTTCTATGTTAAGCATTACTCCCATAAGTGACTCTGTTTAGATTGCAAATTTACGCATAATTTATGGGGTTCGCGGCCGAAAATACTAATAAAAATGCTATATTTGCATAAAGAAATTTAAGATTCAACCAAGACTGACCGATATGAAAAAATTCACTATCTCTATCCTGACTGTGTTTCTGCTCGCGTTTGTCGCTAACGCACAGCGGTTTGCCATTCTTAGCGACATTCACGTTACGCCCGGAAATGCCAATGAGGCAAAACTCAGGGAGGCCGTGGCCGAAATTAACGCTTCTGATGCCGACGTGGTGCTGCTCACCGGCGACCTCACCAACGAGGGCAGCGACGTGCAGTTGCAAAACGTGAAGAGCATTATGGACGGCATCTCTAAGCCGCTCTACGTCATCCCCGGTAACCACGAGAACAACTGGAGCCAGAGCGCTTGCAAGACGTTCTCCGACCTGTGGGGCGACGATCGGTTTGTCTTTGAACTGGGCGACCTGGTGGTGATTGGAATGAACTGCGGCCCCTTCATGAAGATGGGCGACGGACACATCAAGCAGGAGGACCTGCTCTGGCTCGACCGCACTCTCGCCGAGCGGGTCTCTGACGGAAAGAAGGTGCTGAGCATCAATCACTATCCCATCCTCGACGACCTCGACAACTACAAGGACTACATAGCCGTGCTGCAGAAATATCCGGTGATTCTCCATCAGAACGGACACTACCACCGCTGGCGCCAGTATGAGAGTTTCGGAATCAACGGGCTCATGGTGCGTGCCCTGGATATGGGCAAGGGCGACTACGGATACACGCTGATGAACGTGGACCTGAAGCGTGGCTGGATTTATGTCTTCAACAAGGAACTGGGCAAGGAACCTGCGCAAAAGTTCGTCTTCCGTACCGATACGCATTTCGACGCCATCGACAATTCGCTGCCTCAGCCCACCGTCCCGGCCGGATTCAGCGTGACTAAGGTCTATGCCGACAATGCTTCGATATTCACACGCCTCGGGGTGGATGCCGAGAACCTGTATTTCGGGAACTCTCTGGGCTATCTCAAGGCAATCGACAAGAAAACCGGTGCCGAGAAATGGTCCTATAAGACCGATGCCATGCTCTTCTCGCGCCCTGCCGTGGACAGGAAGTACGTGGTGCTGCCCACGGCCGACAAGCGTCTTGTGTGGCTCGACAAGAAGTCCGGTAAGGAAATCTGGGCATGGAACGCGCCGGGCGCCTATGTGGCCGATGGTGTGGAGGCCGACGGCATCCTCTATCAGGGTGGCTACAAGATGTTCCAGGCCTGGGACGTGAAGCGGCATCGCCTGTTGTGGCAGTTCGACAGCATCAACAATTATTGCCAGGCCGCGCCGGTTGTTGATGGAAACGATGTGATTTTCGGCGCGTGGGACACTAATCTGCGTGTGCTCAACCGTAAGACCGGACGACTGCGCTGGCAGTGGAACAATGGTGTGAAAACTAATCTCTACAGTCCCGGGAACGTGGTGCCTGTGGTCACTCAGAACCATGTGCTGATTGTGGCCCCCGACCGTGTGACCACCGCCCTCGACCGAAAGTCGGGCGAGCAGTTATGGCGCGTGAAAAACGAGCACAAGGTGCGCGAGAGCCTGGGACGCAGTGCCGACGGCAGTCTGGCCTACGCCAAGACTATGGACGGCACGCTGGTGGCTTTGAGCACCGGTCCTGACTACGACCTGAAATGGGTCACCGATTTGGGCTTCGGCTACGAGCACGCCCCGTGCATAGTGCTGGAGCACAATGGCGTGGTCTATGCCGGCTCGCGCCGCGGTATGCTTGCCGCCGTCGATGCCGCCACGCACCGCTTGCTCTTCTCCTGCAAGTTGGGTTCAAGCGAGGTCAACGGGTTCGAGGTGGATGACCGCGGCGAGGTCTATTGCTCGCTTATTGAGGGCACCATCTTCCGCATCTCACACCCCTGACCGTCAAATCAGTGTGTTCGCTGAGAAAAGTGAGATTTTTTTGCAAAGCTGATTTCTAATTGTTAAATTTGGACACATCGTTACATGCACAGGGCATTATAGCCTATGAATTGAATAGCTATTTAGCCTTTACCGGAACTTATCTGGATGAAATAACATTAAAGCCACAGGAAGAAGAAAAAGTTGATTTAACCATTCTTTTTTGCGCATTTGCTTTGGGCGCGAGCGCCGACATTTATGTGGGTGGCGTAAAAGCGACCAAGACCGACGGCTCGCTCATCTCCGGCTCTGGAATTCAGGGCACCGTGTATGTGAGTGTGATCGACGGAGTGACTACCCTTACTCTGAATAATGCCACGATAACGCGGTGTTATACAGATAATAGTATCAATACCGGTTATAGCATTTATGTGACAGATTATGAGAAATTTAACATCCGTCTGATTGGCGATAACCGCATTGAAATGCCTGGCTCATATCAACCTACGGCGATATCCGCCTTGTCAATCACAACGTCGGGGCTGTCGGTGCCTTCCCACGTGGTGATTTACGGTGAAGATAGCGACAATCTGGACCAGAATAGTCTTTACGTGGATTTCGGCAGTTACTCAAATCTTGTATGGGCAATTAATGCGCCATTTAAGACGAGTGCCTCCTCTCTCACCATCAGAGACTGCATCATCCAAACATACAGATAAAGAACGTCATTAGCAGCTGAGGCAGGAATGTCTTCAGCATAAAACGTGTTCAACTTCTTTATCCGTATAATTGTCCCAATGTTGTGCTAATTTTTAAGGTGCAAATTTAGTGATTTATACTTGAATTATCGGCCAATTTCATTCCTAATATTTGCTATATTTGCATTTACTTTCATCACTATCACAAAACCGACCATTTCACTGTTTCCCTGTTTTATTCATAACTGAATAGTACCCGAGCTGCTCGATTGTGTGAAATAACATTAAATAAATGTTAAATAAATGTTAAAATGGGGGGGGGTAAATGTTAAATCTTAAAATGTTGTAAATTTGCTCAACAATGTATGTATTGCATTGCATTGTTGTGTATGGGGTCTGCTATAATTGTAGCGCCAAAAATCAGGTTGTTTTGAATCTGACGATTATTAACCATATAACTATATATAATTATGAGAAAACTATTACTTACTCTATCAATCTGTTTGCTCTTTTTTGGCGCAAATGCCGCGACTTATCCGCTCTACGTCAACGGTGTGCAAGTCACGGAAAACACCAAGGGCGACATCCTAGGCGATGGCACCATGAGTTTTGACCCAGAGACCATGACGCTCACGCTCAATGGGGTGAATTTGAAAGGCACAGCCGATGGTGTGCCCGTGATTGAGTCGAAATACGACCGCATGGCCGAGACGCTGAAAATCGTCTTGGCAGATGGCAAGAATAATAGAATAACGACTTCCTACTCGGCCGACGCGTTTGCCGCCGACGGCTACGTCACCTTCACCGGCGACGGTAGTCTGTATCTGAACTCGCCTAATGGCGCCGGCATCAATATGCGTGGAAATTCCACCACCCTCGAGTTCGACCAGACTTCAGTCAGGGCCAGTGGCGACCGCGGAATACAAAACAGCGGTGGCTACGGCACGCTCCGAACCAACGCCTCGACCATTACGGGAGTATCCACAAGTTCAAATACGTGCGGAATCACCGGCTTCACGTGGTACGACCCCGAGAACTCCAAGTTTGCCTATGAGGGCACCTTCTTCTATAACGGAGCCTTCCGCACCAGCACAACTGCCCCGGTACTGGGCTCGGTGCAAATCCTTCCCGATGTCACTGAATATCCCATCAAGATTTGCGGCAAGAACATCAACAGCGCCAACTGCGAAAAGTTCAAATTCCCGGGGCTGAATAGCGGCAGTGTGACCCTCTATAACGAAGACGACAAGTACACGCTGGTGCTCTTTGATGCCGACATCACGTTACCGGCAGGCCAGAAGAATGCAATCGAATACTATTCTTCGTCCACAGCGGAGTTGAATAAGCCGCTGGTGATAGAACTGGGCGAGAAGAACAAGATAGACCTGAGCGACGAGGATAATGCGATTGCTATCCGCGGCAGCTCAACCACTGTGGGCGACTTAACCATCACTAATGGCATTGGGGGCAGTTCACTTTCTATCACCGGACATGGCTATGGCAGCAGAGGTCTGTACAGTACAGGACAAGCAATAACGCTGAAGAACCTGACACTCGACATACATCTGGACGGAGGTGCATGTGGAGGCATACTTGCTTACAACCAGCCGTTAACGATAGACCGCTCGTCAATAACCATTACCGGTGGAGAAGGGCCGGCTGGTTGTAATATACTGGAACATGTATCCGAATTCACTTTAACCCGCGCCGAGATTACCTCGCACCCAGGCGCTTATTACGACACTTCAACGTCAAAGATGCGCACGGCCGATGGTGCTGATCTCTATGCCTTTGCATCCGAGCCGTTCGTGATCAGCCCCGAGCAGAGCTACTACTTGAGCATCGCCGGCAAGGAAGTTACGAGCATGAACTACCGCGACCTGCCCACTCTGCTGGGTAGCGACATACTCACTAACGGATACATCACCTTTGACCCTGCCAGCAACACGCTCACCCTGGATGGTGCATATCTAAAAGTACCTGACGACAAGGATGTGAGCACCCTGATGTACTATGGCAACAAAGAGTTGATCATCAATTGCGTGCATGACCGTGGCGAAGGATACTCCACTTTAATGGCTACGAGCAAGAGTATCACCACAAGTTGCATCGCCGCATTCGGGCCCATCAAGTTCACAGGGAGCGGGGGGCTTCTTGTGGCTGCTCAATTGTGTTCTTTCGTCGATAATATCGGGCAGAAAGGAATTGAGGTATGGGGCGTCAATAACGTGACGTTCGACCGGTGTGAAACTGTCATAGTTAATGGTGGCATCCATCACAACAATAGCACATCCAATAGCGAGCTAATCATCAATAACAGTAGTAAACTCCTTATAGGGCAAGAAACACTAAAGACACATGCCGCAGTGAAAGGGTTTAAGAATGTTACGCTCACCGGCTGCGTTGCCACTTCGAGTTTAGAGGAGGAGGATAACGGTGTGTACACAGGGGATGTCACTTATGCTTACGACACTGAAAGTCGCACCTTCGTGGATGAAGCCGGCGATGCCTGCTATATGATAGTCATCTATTGGACTCCGCTACTCGGCGACGTGAATAATGACCGCGAAGTGGATATCACCGACGTGGTGGCTATTGCCAACTTCGTGATGGGTTCCACTCCGGCCAACTTCGTAGAGGCCAATGCCGACATAAATGGGCAGGACGGCGTGGATATCACCGACGTGGTGAAACTGGCAAATACCGTCATGGGACTCTAATCCCGCACTGCGGCCATAAGATATTAGCGAGGCGAATCCTGCATCCGGGGTTCGCCCCGCTTTTCCCGGGGTGGGGTTTATGGTGGGTTACCAGGCCATTGTGGGGACGTTCCGGCTGAAAATCTGTTGAACTTTGTTGAATTCCATGAGCAGGCCCGATTCCAGTCGCGCAGGGTCTATGTCAATGTCGGGCATTATGAAATCGGGTGAATCGGGGGAGTCCGGGATTTCAATCTTGGCGGGAATCTGTCGGATGATTCGGCCGTTGTGGAAATAGAATCGGTATTCTCGGCGCGACCCCACATCATCGTGGAGTTGGGTGGTAAGCAGCATGAACATGGGCTCACCGGTCTCAGCGTCGAAAAGATATTCGCGGTAGAAACGGTAGCGGTCGTGGCACAGGCTGTAGCGCGAGGTGACGAAATAGAGTCGTGGACGTAGCATATATTCCTCGTCTTCGTCATCGAGCCAGTAGTAAGTGTCGGTGTGCCGGTACAGTCCGGTGCCGGGATACATGCGGTTATAGCTGACGCTCATCTGTTCCACTTTTATGTCGTCGTATGGCTGGTTTTGCATGAGGGCAAGCCTGCTCTGATAGGCCTGCTGAATCTTCTTGATGTGTTCATCGTTGTTGCTCTGGGCGTTAGCACTGAGCAGCGCTGCCATTATGCAGCATAGGATTGTGAATACGGTTCTCATTTCTGTTATGGTTTTTGGTGCGTTACTTGTGTCTTGCGGTATGTCTCTTGCGTTACCGCACGGATGCAAATTAAGTGAATTATAACGATATTTGCAACACGCCACGTCATTTCTGCATTTCTGCATCTCCACGGAAAATAAAAAAAAGTGACTCGCGCCCAATCGGAGCGAGCCACTTAATGTGTTTATTCTCAGTTTGCCGCCCCATATAGGGTGGGGCGGTGCCAGAACCTTGCTTACTTATTCAGAGCCTGAGCCACGTCAACGGCTACAGCCACGGTGCAACCCACCATGGGGTTGTTGCCTATTCCCAAGAATCCCATCATCTCCACGTGGGCGGGCACTGAACTGGAACCTGCAAACTGAGCGTCGCTGTGCATGCGTCCCAGTGTGTCGGTCATGCCGTAGGAAGCGGGTCCTGCTGCCATGTTGTCGGGGTGCAGGGTGCGGCCCGTACCGCCACCGCTTGCCACGCTGAAGTAGGGCTTACCGGCGAGCACGCGCTCTTTCTTGTAAGTTCCTGCTACCGGGTGCTGGAAGCGGGTGGGGTTGGTGGAGTTACCTGTGATGGACACGTCCACGCCCTCTTTCCACATGATGGCAACGCCTTCGCGCACGTCATCGGCACCGTAGCAGTTAACCTTTGCGCGGTCGCCGTTGCTGTAGGCTGTGCGGGCTATTTCTTTCAGTTCGCCTGTGAAGTAGTCAAACTCAGTCTGAACATAGGTGAAACCGTTGATGCGGCTGATAATCTTGGCGGCGTCCTTGCCCAGTCCGTTAAGGATAACTCGAAGCGGCTCCTTGCGAACTTTGTTGGCGGCACCGGCAATCTTGATAGCGCCTTCTGCGGCGGCAAATGACTCGTGGCCGGCCAGGAACGCGAAGCACTTGGTCTCGTCGCGAAGCAGACGGGCGGCCAGGTTTCCGTGGCCGATACCCACCTTGCGGTCGTCGGCAACAGAACCGGGGATGCAGAATGCCTGCAGACCCAGACCTATAGCCTCAGCAGCGTCGGCAGCTACCTTGCACCCTTTCTTAATGGCGATTGCGGCTCCCACTACGTAGGCCCACTTTGCGTTCTCGAAGCAAATCTGCTGGGTCTCCTCACATGTCTTGTAAGGGTCTATTCCGTGCTGGTCGCAGATAGCGTTAGCCTCTTCAATATCTTTGATACCTACTGCATTGAGTGCTGCGAGCACTTGCTTGATGCGGCGGTCTTGCGATTCAAATTTCACTTCTCTTATCATAGTTGTGTCCTCCTATTATTCTTTACGTGGGTCAATATACTTGGCTGCACCTTCAAAACGTCCGTAGTGGCCCTTAGCGCCTTCCAGAGCCTCCTCGGGGGACTTACCTTTCTTGAGCGCGTCGGTGAACTTGCCGAGGCTCAGGAACTCGTACCCTATCACTTCGTTGTTCTCATCAAGAGCCATGCGGGTGCAATAGCCCTCGGTCATCTCCAGGTAGCGTACGCCCTTGGCCTTGGTGCCGAACATGGTACCAACCTGACTGCGGAGCCCCTTGCCCAGGTCTTCGAGCGATGCGCCTACCACCAGGCCGCCCTCGCTGAACGCGCTCTGAGTGCGTCCATAGACAATCTGGAGGAAGAGCTCGCGCATGGCGGTGTTGATAGCGTCGCACACAAGGTCGGTGTTGAGGGCTTCAAGAATGGTCTTGCCTGGAAGAATCTCGGCAGCCATAGCGGCTGAGTGTGTCATGCCGGAGCAACCAATGGTCTCAACGAGGCACTCTTCGATGATGCCGTCTTTCACGTTGAGCGAAAGCTTGCAGGCTCCCTGCTGAGGAGCGCACCAGCCGATACCGTGAGTGAAACCGGATACGTCCTTGATTTCCTTAGATCTAACCCATTTCCCTTCTTCGGGGATTGGAGCTGAGGGGTGGTTAGCGCCCTTAGCTACGCAGCACATTTCCTGTACTTCATGTGAATAAACCATAATAGTTATTTGTTAAATTAATTACGTAATTAAAAAAGTGTACTATTTTTAACTGTGAATCACCGCTGTGAACGGACCGATTCTTTTTGAGTGTGTAAAGTTACTCAAAAATTCCCATATTCACGCAAAAAAGTTGGCAAAATGCTTCTTGCGCTGTGAAATTAGTTCGACGACAGGTCCGTAGGCCAGTTCTTCCACAGTGCCGATTCGCGCCCTATGCCGGCAACCACGTTCTTCCATGTCTGCTCGGTGGCGGTGGCGAGGACCGACTCGTTGTCGAACCGGTAGAGCACAGCCCAGTCGTGCAAACCTATTTCGCCGGCAAGTTGCCCTTGTGACCAGCCGCTCTGTCCTATCATGAACTTGATTCGGCCTTCGGTTGGTCGCCCTTCGTTTATGTAGCGGCAAATGGCGTAAAGGTTTCCTCCGTAGTACAGCCCCTCACGCAATTCTATGGAGTCAGGAATAATCTCAGGCCCCATGTTGTGTATCCACGACAGCCTGTCGAGCGCTACAGGGCCGCCGAAAAACACTGGAATTTCGTGTGTCTCATCCACTTCGGGCAGCAGTTTGGGCAGGGTGTATGGCGTGGGTTGGTTCACGATGAATCCGTGCGAACCTCGGTCAATGTCATGCTCCACTAAAATCACCACTGAGCGCCCAAAGAACGGGTCGGTTATCGTGGGCTTGGCCACGAGTAGCGCTCCCGGAACCGGTAGGCTCTGCTTGGAGTGTAACTTGAATATGTCGTCGAATTCTATGTCCATTGGCACATAGTACGGTGATTGCCGGCCGGCTGCCTCGGCTCAGATTGGCCGGGTCACTCCCATTTGGCGCAATATTTGTAGCCGAGCTTGTCGTAGAGTTTCTCCATGCGTTCCAGTCGCACGGTGAACGCGTCGAAGTTCTTCTGCTCCTTGGGCGTCCACTGCACTTCGCTGATGGCGTCGAGTCGGGGCAGAAGCATATACATGGCATGGTCGGGGAACGCTATGTACTCTGTCCAGAGGTTGACTTGCGGCCCCAGTATGTACTTGCTTTCTTCCTCGCTCAGCTCAGCGGGAATTGGCTCCAGACTGTAAACCTTCGAGAGCGGAACGTAACCGCCTATGGCATAGAGCCGTTCGCTATCTCTCCTTAGCTGGTAGTAGTCGATGTAGCAATAGTCGGTGGGGGCCATAATCACGCGGTGGTGCTGGCGCGCGGCCTCAATGCCGCCCTTTGTGCCTCGCCACGACAGGACTATGGTGTTCTCGCTGAGTCCTCCGTCCAGAATCTCATCCCAGCCGATTATGGTGCGTCCCCTGGCACTGAGGTATTTGTCCAGTTCTTTGTTGATGTAGGTCTGCAACTGGGCTTCGCGTGTCAGTCCCAGTTCCTTCATCTTGGCCTGGCACTTGGGGCACTGCTGCCAGCGCACTCGCGGGCTCTCATCGCCGCCTATGTTGATGAGTTTCGACGGGAACACGTCGCACAGTTCGTCGTACACGCGCTTCAGGAAGTCGAGCGTGGCGGGATTGCCGGCACATAGCACGTCCTCAGAGATGCCCCAGATGGGCCACACCTCGTAAGGGCCACCGGTGCATCCCAGTTCGGGATATACGTGCAGTGCTCCCTGCATGTGCCCGGGTAGGTCTATTTCGGGGATGATATTGATGAACCGCTTGGCGGCGTAGGCCACTATCTCGCGGCACTCGTCCTGCGTGTAGTATCCGCCGTAGGGGCGGTAGTCGTAGAGTCCTGTGTTACAGCCCAGCACAGTCTTTTCTCTCACGCTGCCTTTTATTGCAAGCTCGGGCATGGATTTTACCTCAAATCGCCATCCCTGGTCGTCGGTGATGTGCCAGTGGAACTGGTTGCAGCCGTGCAGAGCCATCAAGTCTATGTAGGTCTTGATGAAATCCACGGGGAAAAAGTGGCGCGATGTGTCGAAGTGCACGCCGCGATAGCCGAAACGTGGCTGGTCGTCGATGGTGACGTAGGGCAATTCCACCTGTTCGCCGGCCTCAGTGCCGATGGCCTTGCGCAGCGTCTGAACTCCGCGGAACACTCCTTCCTCAGTAGCGCCCTGAATGGCGACACCTCGCTTGCTCACCGTAATACGGTAGGCCTCTGGGTTATCGCTTTTCAACCCCAGGGATAGGGTGATTGCAGCCGTCTTGCCGGCATCGGCCTTAGGCTCCACCACAAAACCGGCGTCTTGATGCAGGTATTCGGCCAGCAATCGGGCGTTAGATGCCATCTGCTCATTGTCGGCGGGGTAGGCCACCGCGGCGTTTTGCCGCAGGGTGAACACTTCGCCCCTCTTGCCCGGTTCAATACTGCGAGGCAACGGAATTACCTCATAACTTACTTGTGCCCATGATGCTACCGACATTGCGACTACGAACAAAAGTGATAATACTTTTCTCATTGACATATAGACTTTATTTCGGTTCTTTTCTTGCAAAGTTACCGATTATAAATGAAAACAGCGGTGTTGTACGGCAGAAATTTTGTAAAAAATTCGCGAAGAGCGTATGCAATACGGACTTTGCGACGGCTCACGCCTGGTTTTCCGCCCATCCCTAATTTGGATGGTAAAGTCCAAATAGAAACGCAGCAATTTCATGCTGGTTTGGAAATTTTTATGTGGAGAGCACATTAAAAGGGGAGATTTTGCGTTATATATTATTAAGGCTTTTACACTTAACAATTGAACGGAATGAAAGTACTCAAGTTTGGCGGGACATCGGTGGGAAGCACAGCCAGCCTGCTGAAAGTGAAAGAGATAGTGGGGCGCGAGACCGAGCCTGTGATAGTGGTGGTCTCGGCTCTGGGCGGCGTTACAAACCAGTTGCTTAGCATGACCGAGCAGGCTCTGGGCAAGGATAGTGCCTACGAGGCTACTCTGGCACAGTTGGAGGAGCGCCACATGGGCATCATTAGCGATGTGGTTCCGGGTGAGCGGCAGCAGGAGTGCCGCGAGTTTGTGGGCGAGTTCATCAGCATGAGCCTTGGCGGAATGCTACGTATGCTGTGCCTGAACGATGTGCCGGCCGACATTGTGGCCGATATGCGTAAGAGCATTGTGAGTTGCGGCGAGATTCTGTCATCGGCCATAGTGACGATGATGCTCGGTGCAGTGCCGCGTTACGCTCCGGGTTTCATAAAAACTCGTCGGCGTGACGGGGAAGATGTGCTTGACAAGGAGCAGACGGCCGGCCTGATTAGGAAGGAAATGGGCTCGCAACTCCCGGCTGTGACTGTGACGCAGGGCTTTATCTCGCACGACGCGGCAACCGACAAGGATACCAATCTGGGACGGGGCGGCAGTGACTTCACTGCGGCACTTATTGCGGCGGCACTTGGCGCTGATGCGCTGGAGATATGGACCGATGTTGACGGATTCCTCAGTGCCGACCCACGTGTGGTGCCGGAGGCCCGTCTGATTAGTCGCCTGAGTTTCGCGCAGGCCGAGGACTTGTGTAACGGTGGCGCAAAGGTGGTGTATTATCCCACTATCGCGCCGGTGCGTGAGGCCGGAATCCCCACTTGGGTGAAAAACACGTTCCGTCCTGAGTCGCTGGGAACACTAATTGGTAATGAAATGAGCGACGAGGCCGTGGCGGGAGTAACGTCGAAGGACGATACGGTGACTGTGGTTACACGAACCGGGGCCCACTTGGCAGGCATTGCCGACCAACTGATGCGCGCGCTGATGGCCGATGACATTGCGCTCTGCCCAGTGAGCCGAACCCCGCAGAGCGTCACTTTCCGCCTTATGCATGACGATGTGGCGCAGGCTGTACGGCTTGCTCACAAGGCTTTGCTGGGGCAAGGTTGAACTAAGGCGTGCTCTATAAATTAATAATAGCACCCACAATTAGCGAAAATCCCTGAATATGAAATACTATAGCACACGAAACAAGGATATCAAGGTGTCGTTCAGCGAAGCCGTGCTTAGTGGACTGGCTGCCGATGGCGGGTTGTATATGCCGGAAAATGTGCCGCGCCTGCCTCGCGCTTTTTTCAATAATATAGCCGACATGTCGCTGCCCGACGTTTGCTATGCCGTGGCGAGCTATGCCCTGCGCGACGACGTGGATGCCACAGTGCTGCGACGCATAGTGACCGAAACTATGAACTACGAAATGCCGCTGGTGCGTCTGGATGGAGAAATCTGGGCGATGGAACTGTTTCATGGCCCTACGATGAACTTCAAGGATGCCGGGGCAAGGTTCTTCGGGCGCATTCTGTCGTATCTTCATCGCGAGAGCGGAAAATCGGGGAAGTATGAACTGAGTGTTATGGTCTCAACGAGCGGAAACACCGGTAGCGCCGTGGCCAGCGGCCTTTTGGGTGTGCCCAACGTACACGTGTATGTGCTCTACCCGAGTAGTGTGCTCACGCCCATGCAGGAGGCGCTTTTCACCACTCTTGGCAACAACGTGACGGCAATTGAGGTGAACGGTACCATCGACGACTGTCGCGCACTCACTCAGCAACTCTTGGCCGACCCTGAAATGAAAGCTAAGATGCACTTCACCAGTGCCACATCCACTAATCTGGCGCGTTTACTGCCCCACATGTTCCATTACTTTTGGGGCTATGCCAGTCTGGTGAGGGCCGGTGTGGCAGCCGATAACGTGGTGGTGAGTGTTCCGTGCGGAAATTTGGGAAACCTATTCGCCGGCCTTCTCGCTCGTGGGATGGGACTCCCTCTGAAGCGCTTTGTCGCCGCCGAGAACATCAATCATCCGTTTGTCAGTTATCTGCGTAGCGGTGTGTTTGAGCCGCAGTACTCCGAGCCTTCAATAGCCCCGGCTCTGGACAAGGGTAATCCGCGCAATTTTGAGCGAATACTTAGTCTCTGCGGCGGCGACGTGGAAGAACTGCGAAAAACGGTCAGCGGCGTGGTGATGACCGATGAGCAGACCGAGGCGGTGATGAGAAACGTGTGGATGCGGCAGCACTATCTGCTCGACCCTCACAGCGCCGTGTCCTATGGGGCACTGGTGGCAGACATCAAGCCCGGAGAGGTGGGGCTCGCCCTGTGCACCGAGCATCCGGCCAAGTTACGTGCTCTGGTGGAGCGAATCATAGACTGCCCCGTGCCTCTGCCCAAGCGAGCGGAGCCGCTGGCCGACATGGCCCGGCAAGTGGTTCATGTTAACTCAGGATATAAATCAATAAAAAATTATTTCTTATCTTTGTAGCCGAATATTTAGTTAATAACCAAAGTAACGATAAAAATACAACTATGGAATTCAAGACCCCCGACAGAATAATAATGGGCGAGGACATCGTGGCTCAGTTGCCGCGCGACTTCTTCCGCGATTACGGAACTCATGCGCTGGTGGTGACAGGACCCCGCGTGGGGAAGACCACGATGATGCGCACACTCATCGAGACTCTTAACCGCGACGAGATTCGTATTACTGTTTACGACGGCGTAAGCTCTGAACCCACTGTGGCAATGGTCGATGCCGGAGTGCAGATTTACAAGGAAGCCGGATGCGACTTCGTGGTGGGTCTGGGAGGCGGCAGCCCTCTCGACTCGGCTAAGGCAATAGCCGCAATGAGTGTGAACGATGGCCCCATTGCCCAGTATGTTGGACGGGAAATAAAGGGCAACCTGCCGCCGGTGTTATGTATCCCAACAACAGCCGGAACCGGCTCAGAGGCCACAAAATACACCATCATCACAGATGAGAACACGGGAGTGAAAATGTTGCTCAAGGGCGAAGCATTGTTGCCGCGCGTGGCAATCGTGGACTATACCTTTGGCCAAGCCGCACCGCCTGAGGTGGTAGCTTCGTCGGGTCTGGATGCCATGACACATGCCATTGAGGCCTATCTGTCGGTCAAGGCTCAGCCCCTCACCGATGTGCTCGCGCTGAACGCTATGCGCAAGATATTACGCTTCCTGCCTGAAGCCTACAAGAATCCAGGCAATAAGCGCGCCCGCAAAGAACTTGCCGTGGCAGCCCTCGAGGCAGGAATCTGCATTAACAATTCCAGCGTGACCGTGATACACGGCATGAGTAGGCCACTGGGCGCACAGTTCCACATTTCGCACGGAATGTCGAACGCAATCCTGCTCATGACCTGTCTGCGCGACCTCTATGCCGATGCCGAGGAAAAGTTCGAGAAAATTGCACGGCACTTCAAGATGCTCGACGGAATGACCTTCCTGGACCAACTGGACGAGCTGGTTGGTGTGTGCGACGTGCCGCGGCTCCGGGATTACGGCGTTGATAAGGAACAATTCATAGAACTGCTACCAAAGATGGCGGCCGATGCCATAGCAAGCGGCAGCCCAGGCAACGCCCCCAAGGAATACACCGACGAAGACATAATCCGCCTCTACACCAGGATTTACTAAGGGTAGAGCAGGTGCGGCAACCCCGGGAAAACTCAAAAAAACGCTTTCCGGAAATATTTTTTCATTTTTAGTTTGCGCAATTAAATAAAAGGTATTAACTTTGCAACCGCAATTCGGGGCAAGAGAGCCCCGGGAGTTGCCAGACGCGACAGTAGCTCAGTTGGTAGAGCGCGACCTTGCCAAGGTCGAGGTCGCGGGTCCGAGTCCCGTCTGTCGCTCCACAAATCCCAGAATGTCCAGGTGGCGGAATTGGTAGACGCGCTACTTTGAGGGGGTAGTGCCCGGTCGGGCGTGTGAGTTCGAGTCTCATCTTGGACACCATTTGATTGAGTAAGTTGTTAAATGTTAGCAACTTACTCAATTTTTTATACCAAAATTGCACACTTTTTGCACACTTAACAGTTCAACAATCCCATAATGTCCAAGATTGCACACCACTTTTTTGCGAGAATTGCACAGTTTAACCATTTTTCCGACTTACTTGCGTCTCTATGTCTTTTTTTTACAAATCAAAACAATCTTTAATAAATTTTATTCGTGGGCATTCTCTCTCATATTTGTCTAACCGAAGTTTAACCGTTGAAAATAAAATCACTACCGGAATTGGGCGTTTTTTTGAGGGGTAAGTGGTGAGGGCGAATTTGCGATTGTGCTCATTTTTAGCGGTTTGTGGGTGTCGGAGTGCCGGGAATTTCGAAATGTAGGACACATCCGTGAAAAATATTTGTTGTAATTTTGCGGCGTGCATGTGAACATTCAACATAGATTTAACGCCTCGCTCGGCAAGGAGGGTCTCTATTATCGCTTGAAGGAGTCCTACCGTGACGTGCGCGGTAATGTTCATTCGATGATTGTGTTGAATGTCGGCTTTGTGCCGGAGTTGGACGCCAATCAGATGCGTCGTATCGCGTACGCGTTGACTGACAGGTTCAAGTCGCGCCACTCCCGACGTCTGTTTGGTGATGACCTTGAGATGTTGACCGGGTTGGAGCGCGATTACGCGGAGCGGTTCTGGCGGCGGATGATTGACGAGAGGATGATTGACCGTTTCAATAAGAAGGAGACTGAGGCCCGCAAGGAGTCGGAGCGTTACATCAATCTCGACACGGCTGAGCACACCGACGCTCGCGATGTGGGGGCTGAGTGGCTCTGCAAGCAGACTATTGACAAGCTCGGGATAGAGTCGTTCCTGCGTGAGCGCGACTGGAGCGACACGTTGATTAACACGGCCATTTCGAGCTTGATAGTGCGCACGGTCTACTGCCCGTCGGAGTTGGCGACTTACCGCATCATGAGCGAGAACTCGGCGGCGTGCGAGCTTTGTAGTGGCACACCTTATTGGTCGCCAGGCTTCAACGCGTTGTATAAGGTGACCGACAAGCTGCTCAATGTTAAGACGGAGCTCGAGCGCCACCTATGTAATCGCGTTGACAACCTGTTCAATCTGGAGAACCGCATCGTCTTGTTCGACCTGACCAACTTCTATTTTGAGGGCAGCAAGGAACACAGTAAAAAGGCCAAATACGGCAGGTCAAAGGAGAAGCGCGACGACTGCAAGCTGCTGGTGCTCGCCCTGAGCATCAACCGCGAAGGCTTCATCCGCTACAGCGAGTTCCTTGAGGGCAACATCGCCGATTGCAAGACCCTGCCCGACATGGTAGACCGCCTGATAGTGAAAAGCTCGTCACAAACGCGCAAGACACTGGTCGTCATCGACGCCGGCATCGCCACAGAAGACAACCTCGCCCTGCTCAAGAAGAAAGGCTACAACTCCCTGTGCGTGTCACGCACAAAGCTTAAAGACTACAGCCTCTCACCCGACGGCCGCAGCGTGACCGTCATCGACAGCCGCAACCGACCCATCACCATGCGCGAGGTACACACCGAGCCCGACAGCGACTATTATCTCGAAGTGACATCACCCTCCAAAGCCTTCACCGAAGCCTCAATGAATCGCCAATGGAGACAACGCTTCGAAGAGCAACTGCGCCGCGCCAACGAAGGCATAAAGAAAAAACGAGGCACCAAACGCTACGAGAAAGTTGTCGAGCGCGTGGGAAGAGCGAAACAACAATACCCGTCAATATCAAAATATTACGACATCAACTACGAGCGCGACAGCGAGCGCCCCGAGCTGATGAGACAGGTGACCTGGAGCATCCGCGACCTCAGCGGCGTGGAAAGCGGCCACGGAGTCTACTTCCTGCGCACCAACGTCCGCACCCTCGACGAGCGCACCACATGGGACTACTACAACCTCATCCGCGAGATAGAGACCACCAACCGACAGCTCAAAACCGACCTCCAACTACGCCCCATCTACCACCGCAAAGATGAGCGAAGCGACGCCCACCTGTTCTTCGGCCTGCTCGCCTACTGGGTCGTCAACACCATACGCCACCAACTCAAACAACACGGCATCAAATGCTACTGGACCGAGATTGTACGGCGCATGTCCACACAGAAACTCGTCACCACACAAGGCCTCAACCCCTTAGGCGACAAAGTCGAACTGCGGCAATGCAGCCGCCCCACAAAATCAGCCCGCGAGATATACCGCGCCCTCGGCTACCAAGAAGCCCCCTTCAAGAAAATCCAAATTTGTAGGACACAACCGCCCCCGGACTGACCCGCAACCGCCTGACCCACAACAGAAACATCTCCGAACAGGTTAAACTTGGGATAGGTAAAAGCATTGTCGGGTTGGGCATAGTGTGCATTATCAAAGATGGTTTTTGAACTACAAATAATGTTCGTCTTCACATCCTCGCCTTTGGCCCATAATTTGAGCCATTCAGCAAGATCGTGTACAATAGAATAATCACGTTCCAAGCCAGCAACACCAAAGGTTGTTCCGTCAGTGATAATAAGTTTATATTGTCCTTGGTAGCTATGACCTTTGTATTCCCAAACGAAAGTTTGATTGTCGCCAAAAAAAGCACTCATCTTGTTCTGCATGCCCACTATGGGAATGTATAAGCGTATGTGCTCGGATTGTGAGTCTTCAGGTGGTTGTTTAAGGCGAATTGACTTGATCAGACTTTCAAATTCCTTCGGTTGGTAAAATCGAGCCATTTCAGAGAATGGGAAGACAACAAAATCGTTGGCTGGCAATCTAGTCACTAAGCTCTTTATTTCTTGAGCTAAGGCCGAGTAAGTGACAAACGTGTCGGGATATTCCCTCTCAAGAAGACTATCAAGAGGGTATTTAAATATCCCATCAGGGCGGTTGACAACAAACTCAATAAAGTCTGCAAAGTTATCGAATAGCACAAATCGAATAGGATAACGATTGTGCTGTCCGCTATTGACACCTTGCCACTCCTTATCTTCTTTGATATAGGAGAAGAGGTCTTCGAGTGTAGAGAATGACTTATGCATCTTCGAGGGGTTTACCGTTTGAAAGAATGATGTCAAGAATTTGTTCGTAACCAACGCTGATTACTGCATCCAGCAGAGAACGCAATGCATTGGTGTCATCAATAGAGTCGATGTACTGACGCGCAGAAGCTTTCTTTTGTTTCACCATCTCCGGGTCACCCTTAATCTTTTTAAACTCTGCTTGCAGACGTTCTTGCTCTTCACGTTCCTGCTCACGCTTCTTGCTATCTTCTTCCTCATGGCGGCGGCGCTCCTCTTCCTCACGGCGGCGGCGCTCTTCTTCAATCTCAGCGTTTTTAGCCATTCGCCAGTCTTTAAGACGGTCGGCGACCTCTTCTTCAGTCCAATAGCCTACAGTAGATTGCAAGTTTTTGCAAATATAGTCATAAGCATCTGGAATTTCCTCTACTTGTAAATCTACGATAGGCTGTGAGAGCAGGAAATTGTTAAATCCGTTCTCGAACGATTCTTCACGACTGAAATAGTCGGGAATATCAACTTTGTAGTTGTCGATGAGGTTGAGGGTTTCCTTAACTAGAGCAGGATTTTTCAAGTCGCGCTCAGCACAAATGTCAACGATGTTGTCAAACACGTGGCGGATGTCGTCGCACAAGGTTAGTGCCGGGTGCATTGAGGCAAAATCTTCGTCAATATATTTGAGTGTCCATAGGGGGTAACCTTTCCCCATTAGGAAAACGCCAGTAATAGCATACCGAGCATCCTTTAGACTAGAGATGTCACTATAGTCTTTCAGTTTGTCGAGCTTAAAGAGCTTGACAAGTACTTTGCATAGTTTACCCTCTTCAGGCGTTTGGAACTTGAAATTGAGTTTGTTACTGCTCTTTCCCTTTTCCCACACATTGAACAACTCAGTGATGTCGTCAACCAAGTTATTCGCATCACGCGGCTTTCCCAGCGTGTCGAATATCTTGCCAGCCCAATTGCGGAGGGCAAAAGCCACCATTCCTGCCGATGCATAGTTGCCCGACAGTCCGTAAGGTGGGCGACGCAGGTCTTCAAACTTCTCTTGAAAGTTGAAGAGCATTGTCTTATTGGCATACTTGATGCGGTCGTTGATGAAATCAAAGACTGCCTTGAGGGGATGGTCAGTTGGTATGTCCGGTCGCCAATGCAAATTGTCATCAAGGGCATCCTGAATAACGAATTTGAACGGAGCCATTGCAGCAATCAACTCATCAAGTTCTGTCTTAGTGGTAGCGAAAATAACCTTGCGGATAATCTCTTTTGAAACTTGTGGCTTCCAGAATGTTTGTGGCGAACGTTGGCGCACGATCTCAAGAGCATCGGGGCCCTTGGAAAAGACTCTTGGCGCTACAATGTTATTGAGGGTCGATGACAGATGCTTGACCGACATGGGTGTCGTCTCGCCATTGACATAAAGGGTGGCATTGCCTCGCTGGGCTTTTATGAGCCATTCCTTTATCATTTCGGCTGCATGTTCTCGATGGACGTTCACCTGCTCAAGGAAACCGTGATTCTGGGCAGCAGTATAATTGGCCATGTATTCGATAAAGCGGATGTATTCCTTGTCGCCAAAGGGCGTGTCAAATACAATATAAATAATGTCGCTAAGTTCCTTGTCGCCGTCCTTTGCTGCTTGAGAAACTTCATCGGCAAATTGCCGCATATGTGCAATTTCGGTGTTGTTTTGAGAGAAAAGCAGCGCCAGGAACAAGTCGCTAGTACGCGTATTCTTCTTATCTCGCTTGATGGTTTCTCGAAGATATGAGTCGTTTGATGATGTCGAATAGAAATCGAAGTAGTAGGGACGGATAATTTTTTGCAGATACTTCTTGTCAAAATAGTTCTTGGCTGTGTCTCCGAAGTGGAGCACTTGCGAGATGAAATGATAGTCACCGTCCATCATATTCTGCTTGATTTCCTCAATTTCGTGTGATGGCAGAGCGGAGAATTGAACGGAATATACGCCGGTTGGGTCTCGTTGAATGATGCCTTGATCGTTGAACCAAGCCAGCACCGATTCCACGCCAGCCTCATACTGCGTACCGGAGAACAAGTCTATGATGTTGTTCTCGTTCGGTGTTACCAATGCACCTACGTTGTCGCTGTCGCCCGATATATTATTGAAGGCATTAAGCAATAAAACGCCCTTGAAAATGGCAAAAGCGGCACGGCTGTAGTCTTCAACGTGCTGACGATAGGTTGCGAAACGCTCAGTAACGGCTGCATAGTTGGCCACATCGTCCTTAAACACTTTTAGTACGAAGTCCCACAAGAAATCAGCGGTAACCAATTCACGGTTGGCAAAGGCTTCCTCACTCGAAAGGAAATCTTCCATTTGCTCGTTTTGACCGATGAACTCAAATACACTTCGGCTTGACGAGCCTACCACTGTAGCATAGTGTGTAGCGAGGTTGGCTGTGCCAGGATGCAAAGGGAAGAGCAGTTGCAAATCAGTGCGAGTCTCTTCTTTGTCATTGCTAGACTGGGTATAGCGGTCGAGCAAGTGGCCGTTGACCGAAAAGAACAGGTTTCGCAATTGTTCATGACGCTCAGGGTCGATAATTTCAAACTTGCGCGACATAATCTTGAATGCCGACACCGGCTCCATATTATACTTCATGCGGTGGTAGCGTCCATCAGTCTGTTTAGTCTCCTCAACTCCGAGTTTGTTGAACGCTGATGGATGTGAAATGAGGCACAAGAAACTGTCGTTCTCCTCATTGGCAAACTTTTGGACAATGGTTTGAAGGGCCTTGAGCACCTGGATGCCTATGGCGTCATCCATAACATCGGTAAACTCGTCCCATAAAATAAGCAATCCCTTGTAAGAAGTTTGCTCGCGAAGCTTGTCCTGAACTTCTATAAGCCAGTCGCTAATGGTGTTCTCTTTGGGGAACACATGCAGATTCTTGGCATGCAAGGCAGCTTTTGCTTTCTGGAACACTCCCATGTCCTTGCCTCGGAGTTTTAGTGTCAAGAGTTTAATATCTGGCGCAACAGAGCGCAAGTCGCTATTGTTGTCAATGAGATCCTTCCATACAATAGGAACCGTTTCAATGTTTTCAAGTAAAGTCTCAAAGTCGGTGTCAACAACGATTTCAATATCCTTCTCGTTGAGCGCTTGCACTACAGCGGTCTGCAGTACCAATGGCAAATCAACAGCCGAAGTCATTTCGCGCAAACCTTCAATCTTAACAGGCAGCAAGCGCTTAGTTTGGCGCACGGCAAAGATGGCGTCTCGAATAGGTTTGAACTTGTCATCGCCGTATTCGTAGTTCACCCACTCACTGATATCATCCACTTCGTCGCTGAGCAGATGCGTGATAACAGCTGCGGCATGGCTCTTGCCAGTACCGTAGGTGCCATTAATCCAAAATGATTTGTGGGCATCAATATCGTTGCCACGAACCGATCGAAGTACGGTACGAAGCACTTGGTTGAATTGTTCATTGGGAATAAAGGATTCCCATTGTCCTTCCTTCTCCTCCTCGAGGGAGTAAGCAGCGCGTCCTGCTCTTTTACGGATTATGTCATTGTATGTTGTGGCCATAATTTAGTAGGCAATTATGGGGCACCTGCAAAAATATGTGTGTTAAATTTTGTTTATCGCATCAGTTAG
>CALAVE010000051.1 GCA_937892215.1 uncultured Porphyromonadaceae bacterium | reverse complement strand
TGTTCCTCAGGATGTTATAAAGTTTGTTAAACTAAAGTGCTGCGGAATTAAGGTTCACTTCTTTCGGCGTTTTTCGTATTTTTGCGTCTTATATGGTGGAACGTCGAATGGGCGTTCAGGTGATTATGTTTGGCAGCAGACGCAGGCATATTGACGAAGTGATAGTGGCTAATCTTGACGGTCTGACGAGGTTTGCCTACTTACGCATCGGTGACCGGACCGAGGCCGAGGATATTGTCTATGAGGCCGTGTTGCGCTTGCTTGAGAACAGTGACAACGTAAGGAATGCGAAATGCTACTTGTTCAGAATCGTTTACAACTTATGCCAAGACGAGTTTCGGAGAAAGCGTCTCCCGATAATTCCGTTGGACAACATTGAGTTACCCGACAAGTCGGATGAGCAGCTTGACCAAAAGGAGATTGACCGCATCAACCGCTTGCTTGATGGCTTGCCGCCCAATGAGGCTGAGATTGTAAGGATGAACGTGGTTGACGATCTCTCGTTTGTGGAGATAAGCCATATACTCAATCTGCCACAAAGCACAGCAAAATCCCGGTTTTATTCGGGAATGAAAAAACTGAGAGATAAGTATTTCACCAATAATCACTGACCAATATGGACGAATATCAAGACATAAAGGAATTGTTGAAACCGAAACGCACAATAGGAGCATCGGCTCATTTGCGCCAGCGCATCGGCAACGCATTGGCTCAAAAGCGTACTGCCAACACAAGGTGGTGGTTGAGTGCCGTAGCTGCCGCTTGCTTGGTGCTGATAGTTGGAGCGACAATGCTTTTCAATAGCAAAAGTCCAATTTCATCATCGCCGGGCTGCGAGTGCGTCGTGTATGTAGCCGGGCAGAAAACAAGTGGCGTAGAAGCTCAAGCTATTGCCGAGGCAGATGTCGCGAGAATGGAGCAATTCATGCAGACAGTGTCTCAGCAGCATGCTGCCGAACAAGAAAAAGTAAATCAATTCATACAACATAAATACTTGGAGAAATGAAACGCCTAATCTTTATAATAATGTGCATAGTTACTGCCATAGCAGTGTATGCCGCCCCGCCAAAGTTGAATGTTGAGAGCCTGTTTGACGGCCGCTACAACGACAACAAGAGTGTGGCCATTTCAATCTATAGGAGCAATGGCAACTATTACCGTGGACTAACGGTCAAGAACAATCCCGGCATCATCAAGAAAATTGCCGAGGCTATTTCAAAAGATGCATCTAAGGCTAAGGAATACTCTGACTACAACGGAGCCGACGGACAATACACCTCGCTACAGATTGTCAACAATGGCGAGGTCATCTACATTGGCCTGCAGCGTGACAGGCATGGCGGTGCATTCTTTTTCATTCAAGGCAAAGAAAAAGCATTCAAATAACTAACCAACAATGCATTATGGACAAACTACTGAAAGCCATCTTCTTGATGGCTCTACTCCCTGCGTCTCTTTTCGCACAAGAAAACAATGATTCAACAGCCATTGACTCAATAGCCAACTACTGGGATAAAGTGCTGGAACTGAACGAAGTGGTGGTGGTCGGACATCGCACGGTGCTCAAACAGGAACCCGATCGCATCGTCTATCTCACCAAGAACGACGCTTTCACCAAAGGGTTGAACGGCATTGAGGTGCTTGACCGCATTCCACGCGTGACCGTTGAGGGCGATGCCGTGACCGTTGCCGGTAAGTCGTCGGTGCGCTACATCGTTGATGGCCGCTTGTTGGAGATGCCCGACGATGCCATTGCCATGCAACTGAAAAACCTGCAGGCGTCGGGCATTGAAAAAATTGAAGTACTCACCACACCACCGGCGAAATATGCCGCCGCGACCAATGTGGCGTTCATCAGCATCATCACGCGCAACGAGTCGCTTGGCACGCGTGGCAATGTGTGGGGGCGCGGCATCGCTCGTGAACAATTCAGTTACATGTTGGGCGGCAATTTGTCACACACCACTCGCAAAGTGGAACTATCGGTGGATGCCAATTGGGGCGAAAACCGAGGCATCAACGACCTTGACCGCACCTACACATTCAGCGACCATGTGAAGACATCTGATCGAAGAACGCATTTCACCAACCGCGCTTTGGGTGTGAATGGCCTTTTCAAGTACAAATTCACCGACCAGCTCAACATGGGTGTCATTGCCAACTTGAGTACAACACGGCTGAACAGCAAGTTAAGCGATGTGACCAATGACAATGGAATCATCCTCAACTCATGTAACGATTCGCCGTCTCGCCCGAACAATGCGCTCACCTTGACCACATTTGCCGACTGGCAACTTGCTGACAAGGGTAGGGTGTTGAGCTTCACTTACAACTGGTTCAATAAATCGGCCAAGTCGTTCTCAGATGTGCTTACGACCTGGGCCGACGGCTCATTGCACCTGACCAATGCCGGGCATAACAAATATCACATCCATTCGGTGAAGTTAGATGCGACATTGCCGTTCCAGGCATTCAAGATGGAAACGGGCGTGGCTTACACAGCCATTGGCAACAAGACGGCTTTGACTGCCGGCACTTTCGATGATTCGCAATGGATTTATGACCCGAAACAAAGCAACGCGTTTGACTATGACGAGCGAACTGCTGCCGCCTATATCAGTGCCGAGAAGAGTTTCGGCAACTCTTTTTTCGGAAAACTTGGGCTGCGCTACGAACATACCACTGTGACGGGGCTTCAGTCGGTCGGCGATGAGCAGCACAACAACAGTTACGGTTATCTGTTTCCCTCATTAAACCTGAGTTGGAACCATCAGCATGTGGGTCGCTTCTCGTTGTCTTATTCAATGGGCATCACGCGCCCAAATTTCGGCGACCTCAATCCTTTCCGCTACTACACCACCACCAGCGACTATGTGTCAGGAAACTCCGACCTGCGGCCAAGCATTGCACACAATGCCGAACTCAGTTACAGCCACAAGGGCATCTATGCAGTGCTCTACAACTCCTACAACCGCAATGCTATTGGCTATGTCACGCGATTCAATGCCGACGGCTCGCAATTCTCAATTCCCATGAATTGCATCGACAACAACAAGGTGGGCCTTTATGCGTCTTATTACCGTTCTATCTTTGACTGGTGGAATGTGAATGTGGGTGGCGAGGTGTTCAGCACCTATACTAAATCGAAGATTGCCGATTTTCGGGAGCATGACGACAGCAGTTGGAGCGGCAAATTGGAGCTCAACACCTCGTTGATGCTAAATCGCTCACGGACACTCATTTTCAATGTGCGGTTCAGCCATTATTTTCCCTATCATGAGCGCATGGTGCGGTTCGAGGCGATGTCGTTGATTGGTTTTGAATTGCGTTACACGCTCCTTGACAATCGCTTGACGCTTACTGCTGCCGTGGGCGACCCGTTCGGCTGGAACATCACAAAATCAACGGCGTTGTATAGCGGCTACAGCGTCTACACCCGCAACAACATTCACAGCCACACCGTCTCGCTGCGTGTTTCCTACTCTTTCGGTAGCAACAAAGTGAACAACGTCTATCGCGACACCAAGGAACGAGAATCCAGCCGTTCTTATTAACCCTGCTTCATCATACATTTTGAGAACGCATCTCTTCAGGGAGGTGCGTTTTTTCGTGTCTTTTGCGATTATGTGATTGTCACCTAACTTTGCGTCAAAAAATCTCTAATCACTCATCACTCATCACTCCATATATCTATATAAGACATCTGATAATAAAGTAAACCCACGGCTTTCTTGGGTGTTGACCCATGGATTCCAGCCGCCGCGAAGTTGGCGAGTCACAGCCTCGATAATCTCGGCAGCCCTACGTTTCTTTTCTGCTATTTTCTTCAACCCGTCGAGTTTGTATTTCTTTCTTCGCATCTCCCCGGTTGAAGGATCTGCTGCATAGAAATCGACGTACCAACTTTTTCCGGAATGAAGCTTGGGGTAGGTGAAACCAAGCAATTCAGAAGCAGTGTTTCGTTTTGTAAGACACGACATTTTTTTAACATTTTTTGGCTGCCTTTCGGTTTTCAAAAAATGTCGCCATTGATATTCCGTGAAAAATTACCGTCCCTATAGCGTCCCGATAATTTCAAAAAATTAGGGCTAACAATCTGATTTTGCGATTGTTAACCCTGATTATGCGGAGAGGACAAGATTCGAACTTGCGGTAGAGTTACCCCTACGGCAGTTTAGCAAACTGCTGGTTTCAGCCACTCACCCACCTCTCCAGTGCTTTGGTGCCGAATTTCCACCCATGCTATCGGGCGGCCGTAGTTTCACTAAGCGACTGCAAAGTTAGTAAAAAAGTTTTATACTGCAACACCTCATGGGCAAGTTTTTTCGAATAAATACAAAATTCTTTGTAAATTTGTGACTGTAATAACTACAAAATAACTCCGAAAAAATGAAAAAACTGCTTCTCTCACTGCTCGTTTGGGCCGCATTTTGCCCCCTTGAAATAATGGCCGTGACGCGTGACATCACAGTGCCGCTATCGAAAGAACCGTTCACCAACTTCCTGCGGCAGCAGGTGCGCGGGCTTACCGCTGCCGATACGGCTATCATCTCCTTCGGGGTAGGTGAGTTCTTCATCGACGGCAATGTGGACATACTCTGCAATGCCGAAATCCGTGGCGCCGGTCGCGACAAGACTAACATAGTGATTCTCAAAAGTAAGAACCACACCGACGACTGCTTCTTCGGCTTCAAGCCTCGTCTGCCACAGACCACGGCGGTGTGGGTTCACGACCTTTCAGTGGGTCTCGCTCCTCATGAAGGCTTGTGGTGGATGGAATTTGATAACCGATACATATTCAAGCATTATCATTGTCATAAATCATTGTTTGAGCGTGTTGATACCTATGTGGATAATGCGTATGTGCTGAATCTTGATTATCGTGTTTGTTCCAATATAGTGGTTCGCGACTGCTTGTTTCAGACTTATAATAATTCTCACGCGGGCGGAGGCATTTCCATACGCGGTGACACACGCAACGTAATTATCGAGAATAATAAGTTTCAAAAGTTCGGTAATGATGAGGTACTTTCATTCTTTGGATATTCCGACGATGCTTTTAAACGCGATTCCGAGAATCGTTCAGGATATTCTTTCAAGGAGAATATTCGTGTGATTAACAATGAATTCTATGCGGGAGGATACAAAGGTAAAAATCCCACTGATACAATAATTGATACTTATTTCACCTTGAATCTTATTAACTTGGGTGACGATAAGGTGAAATTTGAGTTAAAGGATTTCTTGATGTCGCACAATAAGTTCATTATTGATGTGCCTATGCACAACCTGGCAACTTTTACTTTCGACCGCTACACGCATCATACCAATGTACGCTTTGAGAACAATACCATTCAACTTAATAAAGGTGCCAAGGCGCGTGACACATGGTATTCCGACATTGAAGTTAGGGACACTTCTCCGGCCAGTGATTCTTTATATATACATAATAACACGTTCATCTCTCAATGTGAGATGACAACATCATGGCATAATTCGGCACACTATCACCTCAATATCAACGGCGCAAAAGTTTCGTATAGTGGCAACACCTTTGAGGCGCTCGAGAGACCGTCGCGTGATTTTGCCAACGGCATATCTGGCGCTATACTCATTAAGGTGTGGAACAACGGTGGCGTTGTGGCGCTCAACGGGAACAAGTTCAAAGGCTTGTATATGCTTTCAGAAATGAACTGCGGAGAAATAATCCCACCTACTAAGATTTATGGTGTGGGGAATATATTTGAAGGCGACACGCGCATATTATGTAACAACGTGGAACGCCTTGACCTGAATTTCTCCGACAATACGTTCCGGAGCCGTTCGGCTGCTTACCTGCTCGACACATGGGCGCGCACGGGTTCTCTTAGGTTCGTCAGAAACACAGTGCGAGTGGAGAAGCCTGCCGGTGCCATCATGACTAACTGGGCAGGGGCCGACCTTAATGGTATGCACTTCGAATCACTCGATATTATGGGCAATAAGTTTTACAATGTTGACCCATCGCAGTTGTTGAACAATATCCGCTTTGTCTCCAAGCGCTATGTCGCTAACAACAAGTTTTATTGATGTTTTCGTCAGATTATAGGGCTTGGTTTTTTTGATGTCTTGGCTTCCTCTCGCATCAGACGACGCCACCTGAAATAGCCGGCTACGGCTATCACTACGTACAGCCCGTAGAGCGTGGCCTTGAACGGGATGTCCTTGTAGTAGTACAGGGCGCACGTCACCACGTCCACCATTATCCACACAAGCCACTGTTCCAGGTATTTGCGCGCCAGTGCCCAGATGCCCACCAGACTCAGCGCCGTGGTGAACGAGTCGGCCACAGGCACGGTGGAGTCGGTGAATGTCACCAGCAAGTAGTAAATCAGGCCCCACAACGCGGCCGCTATCGCACACCACACTATGGCCGCACGCCGCGGAAAGTGTGTTATGGCCGCCGGTTTGTTGTCTTTCCCTCTTTCCCCTGCACCATACACCCAGTTGCTGAAGCCGTACACGGTCATCGCCAGGTAGTAGAACTCCATGGCGCAGTCGGCATACAGCCCTTTCTGGTAGTAGAGCACTATACCCAGCGCCTGCATCACGAACCCCACGACCCACAGCCAAGCGCTCGCCTTGTATTCCAGCAGGATGTAGGCAAGCCCCAGCAGTGTGGTGAGCATGTCCAGCCAGTGTGCGGATATGAATTCAATCATTAGTCGGTCTCGGTTAGAATTTTAGTGTCATGTGAGCAAGGCAGTGGATTGGTGCCTGAGCCGAGTAGGTGGTCCATGCCCATCCGCCGTTGTAAGCCTCTATTTGGTCTCCGTTTTTCCTGAAGTTCATGGAGCAACTGCCGTTACTTTCGTATTTCTTGTTGAACAGGTTATACACGGTCACTCCCAGTGTCAGACTTTTCAGATGTTTCTTCAGTTTCAGCGTGTACGACAGGTCCAGGTCGGTCACACATGCGGGGTCTATCACCGCGCTTGTGTAGGTGCCGTCGTCCTCAAGGTATTTCTTGAAGCCCGAGTTGGTCATCGACTGCTCGCTCACGTATTTCGTTATAAGTGTGCCCGTGAAGCCCCAGCGACTGTAACTCAGCACGTTGTTCATTATCACGCTTGGCGAGTAAGCAAGCCGTGTGGTGCCCACGTTGGCGGTACTCTCGCTCCAGTCCTCGTTAATCACGGTCACGGTCATGTTCTTGGCGCGATTGCGGCTTAGGGTGGCGTTTATGTCCCAACTGAAGCCCTTGAAGGGGCGCAGGCCCAGCGAAAGTTCCACGCCGGCCCGGTATGAGTCCTTGATGTTGCGGGCCACCATCTCTCCGTTTGAGTCCTGTGCGCCGGTCAGAACAAACTGGTTGTCATAGGACATGTAGTAGAGGTTGACCTCGGCTTTTACTATCCCCTTGTGGAAACGGTAGCCCACTTCCAGGTCGTTGAGGCGCTCGGCCTTGGGGTCAACGGGCGTACTCTCGGCAAGCATGTCCTCAAAGTCGTTGCGGGTTGGCTCCTTGTGCGCTATGCCAAACGATGCGTATGCCGTGTGGCTCTTCCTCCACTTGTAAGTAAGGCCCACCTTGGGATTGAAGAAGTCGTACTTGCGGTTCATCTCCAGCGGTATCTGCTTGTGGTCTTCGTCGAATTCCTGCGACGTTCCGCTCATCTTGTAACTCACGTGCCGGTATTGCAGGTCAACGAAGCCGTTAAGGCCTTTCACTATCTTGAAGTTCAACTTGGCATAGATGTTCCCGTCGTTCTTCTTGGCGTTGTTGTCGTAATACTTGCGGTCGGGGTTGAGGTTGTTGCCGGCTGTAGTCCACACCTGGTTGTCGTCGTCATCCCAGTAGTATTGGCTGCCCACCCATAGCAGCTTCCCGTAGTGGTCGCCGTCGTAGCGGTTCCAGCCGCCGCCCAGACTGGCTCGCAGGCCGCGATTATTGTCGTAGTTCAGCGCGCCCACAATGCCGTAGAAGTTATTGCGCATTTTCTTCTGCCTTATCAGGTCGGCACGCAAGCCGCCTTCCACCAGATATTTGTATAGTTTCTGGTCGGTCTTGTACTGCTCGTAGTAGCCGTCGCCATGGGTATAGTGGGCCGTGGCGTTTATGGTGAATCGTTTGTCGATTCGCTGATTCCACACCAGTTGGTAGTTCTGCTGGTGGTAGTTGTCGGTCTGATTCTTGTAGAATGCGGTCTTGCCGTCTATGTCGGTGTATTTGCCGCTTGGGTTGTAGGTGCGGCCGTATTTCTCCATGTCGGCTTTCGACGCGTAGTCCCAGGCCATGTAGGTCTTTTCTGTGCCGTTGAACGTGAGCAGTTTCACTGTGGTGCTCTTTCCGTAGTAGCCGCCTTGCAGAAAGTACGAGTTGAGGCGGCTGCTTGCTCTGTCTATGTAGCCGTCGCTACCTATGTTGCTCAGCCGGCCCATGAAACCCCAGTGGCCGCGTAGTAGCCCTGTGGAGAACGTGAGTGTCTCCTTGTGGGTCCCGTAACTTCCTCCGCTCACGCTAAGTGTGGCTTCAGGTTTTTTGCCCACGTCCTTGGTGAGCATGTTTATCGTTGCGCCGAAGGCTCCTGCGCCGTTGGTCGAGGTTCCCACTCCGCGCTGCAGTTGTATCGACTGCATGCTCGATGCTATGTCTCCCATGTTCACCCAGTACAGTTGCGAACTCTCCGTATCGTTGAGGGGCACTCCGTTGGCTGTGATGTTGATGCGTGTGGGGTCGGTGCCGCGCACATGGATTCCGGTGTAACCTATGCCCATTCCGGCATCGCTGCTCACGGTCACTCCGGGCTGGGTGCTCAGCAGAAATGGCAGGTCCTTTCCATGATTCACACGCTCAATCTGCTTCTCGCTGATGTTGCTGAATGCCATCGGAGTATTGCTGTTGGCACGTGTCGATACCACAGTTATCTCCCGCAAACTTTTCTGCATTGTGCTGTCGGCTTCTTCGGCGGCAATGCTCATACACAGTCCGCACGCAATCAGCGCGGCTGCTAATAGTCTTTTGCTCATCTTGTTTTACTCTCCTTCTGATTTTTTTTGAAAAACACACAAAAAGGGGCCTTTTTATGTCGTCAGTTCCCTTCGCCGGCATTATCCGGATCAGGTCGTGAGGGTATAATCTCAGCCGCCGTGCGAGCGCTTTGTGGGCTCCGTCAGGGCAGCACCCCTTAGTTTGCTGTTTGCAAACCGATGCAAAATTACTACATAATTTGGGATTATGACACACTTTGAGCAGCAAAGTTTCGCATAATCCCCCCCCTCAAAAAAACAATGTCCCGATAAGTCGTCGCTTACCGGAACCTGTGTGGCTTGTCTTGTGCGCGCGTCAGAAGTACTTTTTCACTATCAGTCTTGCGGTGGAAATCAAGTCGTCTCCTGGCTTGATGTGGTTTGTCCCGCCTGTATAGCGGTAACTCTCGCTGAGTTCCTGCTGCCGCTTATTGTTGCTCTCGGCGTCAAAGTCTCGGCCGGCTCTCATAGCAGCAAACGCTTCGTCTATGTAGATTTCCCATCGCTTGGTGTAGTAGGTGCTTACCAGACCGCTAAGGCTGCGGTTGGCATAGTCGTTCAGGTTCGGACCCCATGTGGTAACTAAGCGGGTTGCGTTCATCTCGTAGTAGTCCTTCAGGCGCTCGGTGGTGCCGTATTCTCGAGCCAGCCCCACCCACTTGTCCATTGTGCAATAGGGGTGGAATGCGGTAATCTTGTCCACATCGCCAAGCAACTCCAGCATCATGGTGCCGTGTCGGCGCATGGCGGCTTTGTCTTTCTCCTCGAATGACTTGTCGAATGCGGTCTTTTCGCGCTGGAACTTGTTGTTGAGCAAGTGGCGGATGGCTACTATGATGTCAATCTTCAGGGCATCGCTCAGAGCGGTCTCATCGCTCAGTAGCAGTTTGGTCGCCTTCAGCAGCGCGTCGCAGTTCACGTTGATTGGACTGAACATACCGCCGCCTCGGCCCATCTGGGGTATGAAGTTGGCAAGGTCGCCGTGGCTCGAACTCACTTCGGTGTAAACTTCGTTGTAGAGCACTTTCCATGCGGCGCGGATGTTCTCGCTCACGTGGCCGGCGTGCCGGTCGGCGGTTTCGGTGGCTACGTCTCGCTCTCCCAGATTCCATGCGTGGTCCAGTATGGCTTCGTAGGGCATCTGCTGCACGTCCAGCCCTTCCAGCGTGCTCCCTATGCCTGTCAGGTTGCTCCCGTTTTCGGCATAGGCCGTTTCCAGCCGCTCCTCGCTCTGGCGTGGATTGCCCTGCAGAATGGTGTTGCCGCCGAAGTTGCCCAGATAGCACCAGATGAAATTCTGCCCGTAGAACGATTTGTTGGCTCGCCACACCTCGGTCTTGTCGCAGTGGTAGTCCAGAATGGTGAGTCGGCCCTTGGGCACGGCATCCATCATCGCTTTCACGCGCTCTGTGGTCCAGTTCTTGTTAAAGTAGTAGAACCAGCCCATCAGTAGCCACTCGGCTTTCTTGTCCACATTGGCAAGTGACTGGTACATGTGCTTGGTCACGCGGTTGATGTATTTTGGATCCCACACTGGCGGGTCCACTTCGTTGAAGGGGTCGAATCCGTAGATGTGGTCGGTGCCGAAGAGCACCGTCTGCTCCTCAATGAACGCTTTCTGTATCTTAGCGAATAGCGGGTCCTCGCTGTTCATGAAGAAGGTGTAGCACTCATCGGGGAAGTAGTTCCACGGCTCCAGCATCTTGATGTCTGCATCGGGATAGAGTTCCTTGATGCGGCGTGGCACGTGCCCGGCGAATGCGGGCAGCACGGGGCGCATGTTCAGGGCGCGTTCGCGTGCCAGTATCTGCTTCTGCAGTTCCACCTGGTCGTCGAGCCATTCTTGGGGTAGGGGACCGCACCAGTGGTCTATATTGGCCATCCGGTGCCATGGCAGATATGACGGACCGGTGAAATAGTTGCGTGTCTCTTCGGCTGTCATACCCATCTTCATCCACACTTTCTGCCACACGGCTTCTTGCCCTGTTATGTTCAGCGGCAGGTTAATGCCGTTGAGAGCCATCCAGTCGATGAAACGCTCCCATTCGCGCCAGCCCCAGTAGGTCATGGTGTAGCCGTAGGTGCAGTAGTTCAGGAAGAAGCGTTGCGCTACTCGGCTGGTCACTCGCTCTTCGTTCACCTGTGGCAGCGTGGCCGGCAGTTCCACCGCTATGTCGCCGTACCACGACACGGTCACGTTGCAGTATTTCTTCAGGTAGCGGTTCAGACCCACGGCCATGGAGTTGGCGTTGTTGCCGCCTATCACCACGCGCCCGTCGGCGCCGTTGCTCAGTGTGAACACGTCATTACCCTTCTGTGTGGGTGATATCTTCACGAATTCCACCTTCCCGGCCAGACGCTTAGAGAGGCGCAGTGCCAGTGCATACGCCTCCTGTACGTCATCTGCCTTTGCCGGAATGGCTGTGATTATCAGTGCCAGTAGCGGTAGCAGATATCTTAATTTCATAGTTCTTTATGTTCTTTAGGTGTGTTCTATTGATGCCGATAGAAAACAAAATCAGCCCGGAACACATCATTACTTTTTATTAATGAAATCACCTTTAGAAGTGTTTCTTGCATATCAGCCGTGCAAGGGTTAGCAAGTCGTAAGTGTCTGTGCTGTCCTTGCCCTGTGGCTCATAGCGATAACTCTCGTCCAGAGCCTGTTGCCGCTTGTGGTGGCCGTCTTTGTCAAACTGGCGCCCGGCTTTCACAGCTGCGAATGCCTCGCCGAAGTACAGCTCCCAGCGCTTTGCGTAGTAAGTGCTTATCAGACCGCTGATGCTGCGGTTGGCGTAGTCGTTGATATTGCCGCCCCATGTGGTTATGATCTTTGTGGCATTCATCTGGTAGAAGTCTTTCACCTCAGGTGCCTTGCCCAGGTTGCGGGCCAGTGCCACCCACTTGTCCATGGTGCAGTATTCATGGGTGGAGCACAACTTGTCCACGTCGGCCAGTATCTCGCGCATTGTGGTGGCGTGTGCGGCCATTTTTGCCAGGTCCTTGTTGTGGAATGCCTTGTCGAACGCTTCTTTTTCGGCTGTGAATTTGTGGTCAAGCAGTTGTCGTCCCACCACTATCACGTCAATCTTCATCGCGTCGCGGCTCAGGTCCCCGGGCTTCAGCAGCAGCTTCCACGCTTTCAGTAGTTTATCGTAGTCAACATCCATTTTGCTACGCCAGTCCACCTTGTCCAGTGTCGGCTCCCAGTTCATCATCTCGCCGCGATTGCCTCCGGGGTAGATATAGATGTCGTTATACAGTATCTCCCATGCTTTGCGCACGTCGTCGTTTGCCTTGCCGGCGTGGCGGTCGGCTATGCTGTTCACTATTGTCTGGTTGTCTTCTGCTAAGTTCCATGCGCGCTCAAACATACATTCGAAGCCCATTTGCTGCACGTCCAGCCCTTCAAGTGTGCTACCTATGCCGCGCAGGTTGCTGCCGCCTTCTTTCAGTGCGGTCTCAAACCGTGCCGACGAGGCCTTGGGGTTGCCTTGTAACACAGTGTTGCCTCCGAAGTCGCCCAGATAGCACCACAGGTAGTTCTGACCGTGGAACTTGTTTCGCATACGCCACACCTCTGTGTTGTCGCAGTGGTAGTCGAGCAACGTAAGTCGGCCTTTGGGCACGGCTTTCATCATGGCTTCCACCAGTTCGCCGGTCCAGTTCTTGTTGTAGAAGAAGAACCATGCCATCAGCAGCCACTCGGCTTTCTTGTCCACCTTGGCCAGCGACTGGTACATGTGCTTGGTCACCCGGCTGATGTACTTAGGCTCCCACACTGGCGGGTCCACCTCGTTGAATGGGTCGAATCCGTAGATATGGTCGGTGCCGAAGAGCGCCGTCTGCTCCTCTATGAACATGCGCTGAATCTTGGCAAACATCGGGTCCTCGCTATTAAGGAAGTAGGTGAGGCACTCCTTGGGAAACTCCTGCCACGGACTCAGCTGCTTAATGTCGGCCTGGGGAAACAACTCCTTAATACGGCCGGGAACATGTCCGGCAAACGCCGGCAGCACGGGCCGCATATTCAGCGCACGCTCTCTCGCCAGTATCTTCTGCTGCAATTCCACTTGCCCGTCAAGCCATTCCTGGGGTAGGGGACCACACCAGTGGTCTATGTTGGCCATGCGATGCCAGGGCAAGTACGACGGCCCTGTGAAGTAGTTGCGCGTCTCATCGGCCGTCATCCCAAGTCTCATCCACACTTTCTGCCACACAGCCTCCTGGCCGGTGATGTTTAGCGGCAAATTAATGCCGTTCAGCGCCATCCAGTCGATGAAACGCTCCCATTCGCGCCAGCCCCAGTAGGTCATCGTGTAGCCGTAGGTGCAGTAGTTAAGGAAAAAACGCTGACCCAGTCGGCTCGTCACTCGCTCATCCTTCACCTGGGGCAATTCGACCGGCAACTCCACGGCGATATCACTATACCACGAAACCGTCACATTGCAGTATTTCTTCAGGTAGCGGTTTAGCCCCACAGCCATCGAGTTGGCGTTGTTGCCGCCTATTATCACGCGATTGCCCTCGTTGCGCAACGTGAACACATCGTTGCCTTTTTCGGCCGCAATCTTCTCAAATGTCACCTTTTCAGCCAAACGGCCGCTCAGACGCCCTGCAAGGGCTGTCGCCTCGGCCACGTCACGGCTATTGTCACTCGTGGCGCAAGCCACCTGAATTCCAAACAATGCTATCAGCAAAATGTTGAGGATACGTTTCATAATCAGTCTGTTTAAGTGTTTGTTATGTCTAAAATTTCTCCGTTTTTGGTTATGTGAGTCTTTTTCTCTCACCGCAAAGTTATAAAATTCCTATCATTCTCGCAAATTCTCCTGCCACTTCATCGCCATTCATCGCCATTACCGCTCCGACCCGACGCAAGTGCTATTGCGTGGCACCGAATTTCACCGCAAAGTTAATCCTTATCAGCACCCTTGTCAATGTCATTTTCTGCATTTATCTCCACCCCCACTTATCCCTATTCTATTTGTCATTTGTAGTCTGATATTCCACCCACATTCTCTGTAATCTTACTTTCATCCCTAATGTTTGCGTGATATTTGCGCCCATTTGTGTTTAAATCCCGTCACATCGTTTGGCTTTTTCGCCACCTTTAGTGAAATAATCCCGAATTCTCCGTAACTTTGTACCACCAAAACACAATCATTCCACCTATGGACGCATTTGTCGAGTTTTTTGTTCAATGGGGCTATATGGGTCTGCTAATCGGCTCATTTATTGCCGGTAGCATCATCCCGCTCAGCTCGGAAGCCATACTTGTGGCTTGCGTTGGGCCTCTGCACCTCGACCCCTTCGCGTGCCTGTGGTGGGCGCTGGCCGGCAACGTGGCGGGCGGCATGACCTGCTACTGGCTCGGCACTCTCGGTAATCCGGAATGGATAGAACGATATGCTCACGTCAGCCAGGAGAAACTTCACCGGGCAGAACGCTTCATCAGCGGACGTGGCGCGTGGATGGCCTTCTTCGGTTTCATCCCGGTGCTCGGCAGCGCCATCGTAGTAGCACTCGGACTCATGCGAGCCAACAAGTGGATAGTACTCATTGCCATGGCAATAGGCAAACTCATTCGCTACGCCCTCGTCATCTGGGGCACCCAACTCTTCTTCTAAATCGTATCCGCCCGAAAGCGGTCGCTTCCGGACGGATACTCTCATTCACCAGACGGCCGATTTCGGACGGATACCAAAAAAAAGAGGGTGTGTCATAATTCAGTTATGGCTCACCCTCTTTGCAAATCAACCGT
>CALAVE010000050.1 GCA_937892215.1 uncultured Porphyromonadaceae bacterium | reverse complement strand
AAATAGACATTCTAAAACCGCCTTTTGTCGGCCTAATGACCGATTCGGGTTAAACCCCGTCATACTACTTGAAAAGGAGGAACCGCACTTCGTCGTGCGATTCCCCCTCACTATTTATTTGTCTCAGTTTCTCTTACTTGAGAACCTTAACAGCCTTCTTTGTCCCGTCGGTGTAGGTGATTACCACCACATTCACACCGTTGAACTCCTTGCTGCTCTCAACACCCATCATGTTGTAGTATTTCACGCTCTTAACCGTATTGTTGGTGTTGATGTCTTCCACACCGTCACCCTTCAGATCCAGCGGATAGAGCACGTAGTTGCTGTTCGCGTTCGGGTCGTCAACCAGCATCTTGCGCTTTGCGCGGGCAATGCGGGCCTTCTCGGCGCGAGCCGCCTTAATTGCGTGCTTCTTGTTCAGGCGTATCTTCGCGGGGGCCTCGTCGCTATCGTCATCAGCGCTCTCCCACTCTTCCTTAATCTTGAACACTGCCAGGAACGTGTACTGCTGACCCTCGGTGAACGTGTAGTCGCCCACGTAGCTCAGGTCGTAATCCACAGGTGCGTCGCTACCGTCGGCCACACCGTGGAACTTGCCGCCCACGAAGTAACCCTTAGCGTAACCTATTTCATTCGAGTAAGCCACAATTTCATCGGCCAGGTCGTATTCGAAGATGTACCACTCTTCCACTTCCTCCACGTCGGCCTCCTCAGGCAATGAGGTCACGGCGATAACAGGATTCAGCAGCACTCCGTCTATGATACCGGTGATGGTTCCGCCGGCTATTGCGTAAGCGTCCTTCACGGCATTGAAGCCTTCTTCGTTGTCGCTGAAGTCAAGTTCAACCCACGACGGATAGAAGATGTAGTTCTCCATTCCATATTCGCTCAGGTCCCACTCCTCGTAGTAGTTGTCGGTAACATATATCTCACGAGACTTCTCGTCTGCGAACATCACGTACAGGTCATCGGCAACTGTCACTTCTTGTCCGTCCTCAGAGTAGTACAGCAGGTCGCTCAGGTATTCGCCTTCACCGCCACCGCCGGCTCCTTCTATGTCCATGAGATATAACTCTGGTACGCCGTTGTAGTACTGACCGAAGATTCCCATTACGGAAACAACTGTGCCTTCTTCCACGTCTTCGGGTAGCAACTCAAATCCGAACTTGTCATACAACTGCACCTTATTGCCGTCCTCGTCCACCACGAAGTAGTTATTGCCGCTCTTCGTGAGTTCCACGTCGGTAATGTTTACAACGTCGTTCTTATACAGTCCGTCGTTCAGGTCGGCGATAGTTGCCTCCACTGCGTAGAGCTCCTCATCTTCGCCCAGGTCGCGAACTTCCACCTCGTCCAGGCTTGTCACGCCGCTTATGGCCTTTACCTCCGGGAACTCCTTGTAGTACTCGTAGTCCACCTTTATGGTTCCGTTCAGCACTTGGTAGTCTTCCAGCGCCAGACCGGTGTTGTAGAACTGGATTGCGTTGTCGCCCTCGCGAACGAACATCTGCTTGTTGCCGTTGTCAGCGTCTGCGTAGAGCACCACAGCATCGGTCAGCGTCAGGTTTATCTTCGCCTTGTTGGCTGTCAACTTCACCAGGTCAGCGATTGTTGCGTCGGTGTAACCTTCCGGGTCGGGGGTCACGCTGCCACCTTCACCCTTGTACTCGGTGGGCATCAGTTGATAAACCACATCACCGCCCTTAGGCTGGTAAGAGCCGATGATGCCGTACACGTCGTACGTCTTGCCGTCGGTCGGGGCTGCCACGCCGAAGCGATCGTAGATGGCTGCGCTTGCGCCGCCCACTACTATGTTGCTTCCGTCCACTGTAGCGCCCTTCACCACCACGTACTTACCGAAGTTCGCGTGGTTCACACCGCTCACTGCTACTTCCTCAGCACTCACGCTCTCGCTCTTGCTCGATGCGCTGAAGTTGCTCGGGTTCTTCATCTCTGGCTCGCCGCTGTAAGTGGTCTTCTCGCCGCTGAAGCCTGCCGGGATTATGTCACCCATCTTGTAGGTCTGCCCCACGCTGCCGTAAACCAGCAGGTAGCCTGTTGCGTCCTTCACATACAGGTAGTTGCCCTTCTGGGCCAGTGTTGTCACAGTGTTGTCGAATGTAACACTGCTACCGTCTTCCAGCACGTTGAACTTAGCGATGGTCATATCGCCCGGTTGCGGGTCGGGATCGGGGTCGGGGGTTGTGCCACCTGCCTTCTTGAACTCAAGGGGCATCACCTGATACACCACGTCGCCGCCCTTAGGCTGATAAGAGCCTATGATGCCAATCACGTCGTAGTCGGCTCCGTCGGTTGGAGCAGTCACGCCGAAGCGGTCATAATAAGCTGCGGTCAAGGCAGCACCTTTGCTCAGCATCTTGCTCTCGGTATCCACCTTCACACCCTGAATTTCCACATACTTGCCAAACGTGTAGTGGCCCACTTCGTCTAATGTGATGATTTCGGTATAGACGGTCTCTGATTTGGTCGAAGCGTTGAAGTTCGTGGGGTTAGTCATCTCTGGCTCGCCACTGTAGGTGGTCTTGGTACCGCTGAATCCTGCCGGAATCACGTCGCCCATCTTGTAGGTCTGACCCACATTGCCGTAAACCAGCATACACCCTGTTGCATCCTTCACATACAGGTAGTTCCCTTTCTGGGCAAGCACTGTAACAGGATTGTCGAATGTAACGGTAGTGCCATCAGCCTGTTCCTCGAAAATCTTAATCGACATGTTGTGAGTTTCGGGGTCAGGGTCAGGATCCGGGTCGGGAGTCACGCTGCCGCTACCGCCGTCGGTAATCACGAACTGCGTGAAGTCGAACTGGCCGGCCTTGCTCGCACCGTCGCTTCCGTAGGTGGCATTGGAGCCGCACGTAAACGTTACGCTCTTCGCGTTTCCGGTCCAGGTCACCACCTCGTCTCCCGCATTCTGGGTAGCGATAGTACCAGTGCTCGCTGTAATCTCGGCAAGGCGCTGCTTACCCTTGTTCGACAGGGTGAAAACCACCTTGGTGAAGTTATCACCTTTGGTCTCAATCTTGAATGTACCGCCGGCATAAATGCGGAGGTCATTCGATGTCGTGTTGAGCGTGGCTGCCGTACTTCCGCCGTCGGTGGTGAAAGTGTAGTTCCCGCTCGTTGCACTTGCTGCGCTCGTAGCGAACAAGTCGGCGCAAACGAAGGTGGTTTCACCAGCCCACGCCATTGTGGCAATCAGGACAGCCACAAGCAGTGTAAAGAATTTTTTCATAAATTGAGTTTTTTAGTTTTTAATAATATAACGTTTTAATTCGTTCGTATTCGATTCTGTCTAAGGATTACATATCTTGCTTCTACGGCAAGTTGGCGCAAATTTAAGAATTATTTTCCATTTCTCGCCGATTTCGCGGAACAATTTCGCACCTTGAACGATTTTCCGGCTGCAAAGTTACAACATCAGAAGCCCTTTGTCAATGCTATTTTCTGCATCAGCCTTAACCGCGCTGAATAAAAAGAAAGCGAGCCGCGCACGCCTGTGCCGACCCGCCTTTTCCATATGTCTTGCTGCTTACACCGTGAGTATCTCTTTCTCCTTTGCGGCAAAAACCTCATCTATCTTCTTCAGGTACTTGTCGTGGAGTTTCTGCACTTTTTCCTCGGCGTCTTTTTCAACATCTTCGGGCATGCCTTCTTTTACCGCTTTTTTCAGTCCCTCGATGGCCTCGCGGCGGGCATTGCGCACGCTCACCTTGCCTTTCTCGCTCTCGGCCTTGCTGTCCTTCACCAGCTGCTTGCGGCGCTCCTCGGTCAGCGGCGGTATGTTAAGGCGTATCACCTCGCCGTTGTTCTCTGGCATGATTCCCACGTTGGAGTCAATCAAGGCCTTCTCTATCACCCTGAACATGCCCTTCTCCCAGGGCACTATCGCTATCGTCCTGGCGTCGGGGGTCGTCACGTTGGCCACGTTGGCGATGGGCACCAGACTTCCGTAGTAGTCCACCCGAACGCCGTCTATTATCTTCACGTTGGCCTTTCCGGCACGGATGCGGGCCAGCGCATCGTCCAGATAGTTCACAGCCTCGTTCATCTTCTTCTCGGCTGCGTCTAAGTAAAATTTCACGTCATTCATAGTTATCTGTTTTTAAAATTAATGTTTTCTTCTGGGCTTCGTTGTATCTCACGCTTAACTTGTCGCAAATTTAACACAATCTTGCATCTTTTCCAAAATATTCCCGGTTTTTCACACGCCGCTCACATCCGGTTGTCTAAGCGCAGTATCGTCTGCACAAACATCAGGTCACGTATCTCGTTGCGGTATATCTCCATGTCGTCGTAGGCCGGATTCGCGCTACGCAGTATCACCATGTTCGGGTCGGGATGACGACGCACATACTTCACCAGCCGGTAGTCGTCCAGCAGTATCACGTAGATCTGCCCCCAGAATATCTGGTGGATGTTGCTCAGTTCTTTCACGGCTATGTAGTCACCGGGCTGTATCACCGGCATCATGCTGTCGCCGCTCACTTTCACTATCCGGCAGTTCTGGTTCACCATGTCGGGCAGGTCTATGCTGCCCACTATCTGGTCGTCGGTAAACATCCGCGAACGTGGCATCGTACCGGCCGTTACGTCTATGTCGTACACAGGAACGCCCTGACTGCCGGTCAGCGGTCTCACCGCCTCGCGGTCCACATCCACTGTCGCAGCCTGTATCCGGGGCTTCGCATACGGCAAGTCGGTACCGTCGCTCAGCCACTCCTTCGACACGCCCAGATTCACCACTATTCTGTTAATCAGCGCGTCGCTGATGGGCAGGTGACCGTTCAGATACTTCGACAGGTTGGACGCATCCACTCCTATCCGCTCAGCAAACTCCACCTGCTTGTAACGCATCTCTTTCATCAGATACCGCACGCGGCCCGCTATCTCTTCTTGTGTTCCCATCGTCTTTCTCGTTTAACAATTCAACGAGACAAATTTACAACATTTTTTGGCGTTTTGCAAACCATTTGCCAATCTTTACCAAAAAAATCTCACCGTATTGACTCAATCATCTGGGCACACAAAACAATGAGTGAGCCCCCACACGGAAGCCCACTCATGATGTTTTCCCTTTTTCAAGTTGCTCTCGGGTTACTTTTTGGCCAGGTCAAAACCCACGCGAACGCCGTCGAACTGCTTGCTCAGGTCGCCCACAGTCTGGAGCGTGGAGTTACCGCTCAGTTGGGCCACGGTCTGAAGCAACGACAGCAACTTCTTCGACTCGAAAGTGAGTCCCACTCCGTTGGTGGTGCGGGTCAGATAGCCGGTAGCGCTCAGCAGGCCGCCAAGCAGTTGCATCTTCAGCGCGCAGTTGCTCGGGTCATAGGAATATGTCCCGCTCAGGGGCATTCCATCAATCTTTCCGCTAAACTTCCCGTCTTGTGTGAAGGTAAGTTGGGTGTTGCTCGCACTGATGCCGACTCCGGAGTAGGCCGATTTCAATTTCTCGTTCACATTGGCCGCCGCCACGCTGCCACCTGCCTTGGCAAGCAGATTCTCGCTGGTGAACGCGCAGGCCGGAGCCGCATAAGTCCAGTTCCCGTAAAGTTCACTCACGTCCAGTTTCACACTGCCTATCACCAGGTTAAGCAGTCCGTTAACTGTGTTCTGGTTGGCAATCCCCTTAACCACACTTCCCAGGATGTCGCCCAGCCCTCCGGTAGTGCTTGTACTGCTCGTACTTCCCGTACCATTCACCAAGCCTTGAGTGGTGCATCCGGCCGCCAGCAGCGTCACCGCCGCCAGCATTGATACTAATTTCTTTTTCATATTTTTCATGTTTTTTGATTAATTATTCACAGCAAAATTAATCAATTTTATCCCCCCTCACCAACATTCCGACCACTTTTTTCTCCTCTTTTTCCACAAACAGCCGCCTTTTAAGCACAAACCGCCCTTCAGCCTACCACAACCACCGTTCAGGATTATTCGCGTCAAAACTTTCTGCACAAAAATCTATCGCCAATGATTTTTTTTCCGTAACTTTACACAAATTTCAAACATGTGCTTTTATGCGTAAAATTATAGCAATCGGAGAATGCGTTCTCGACACGATTTTCAGCGGCTCACAGCCCGCACGCGCTTTTGTGGGTGGACGCATCGTTAACGCCGCGGCTTCACTCGCCTCGGCCGGTCTGCCGGTCACCGTGGTTAGCGAATGTGCCTGCGACAGCATTGGTGATATTATCATTAACTTCCTTAAATCCAAGCAAGTGGACATCAGGTCTATCGACCGCTACACCGATGGCACCACGGCTCTCTCGGCCATTTTCCCAAACGATGACCCCGATGCTGCGCCACGCATCGTTAACTACGGCTCATACCCGCCCGACCGATTCGACGTGGTGTGGCCGCGCATCGACCAGGACGACATCATCATCTTCGGGTCGCTCTATTCGGTGGAAGAACCACAGCGACAGCGGCTTTTTGAGTTGGTGACTCATGCCGTTGAGCGTAAGGCCATCATCATCTATCTGCCAGGATTCCAGCACGGAATAAGCGTCCGCATCACTCACGTCATGCCGGCTATTCTTGAAAATCTGGAAATCAGCAACATCGTCATCACTCACGACCAGGACATCCAGCAGATATTTCCGGGCGAAACTGGCCTACAGGCTTACCACAATCACGTGGAGTTCTATTGCCACAACCTGCTTCACGTAAGCCGCGACTTCAGCACCGCTCTCTTCCACAAGGGGGCCGTCCTCTCGTCCGACGCTCCCGAAGTGAGGCCGCTCAATCCGCTAGGCTGGCAAGCGGGACTCACCGCAGGCGTTATCAGCGCAATACTGCGAGAAGGGCTCACTCGCGACGACCTGGAAGCGGTTTCCAGCAAGCAATGGCAACTCATCCTCGACGAGGCTCTGCGATGGGCCGCCGAGTGTAGCCAACCGGCAAGCAACTGCATCTCCAACGCTTTTGCCACCCAAATAGCATCCAGTCTCAAGTAAGACCCGATATGAATAACCTGCTGTTACAAACGTCGTTCCCACCGCCTGTCTCCGACATGACTCTGGCAAAGGCGCAAATCGAGGCGACCGGAGAAATGCCGCTCCCCGATGGCATCGCGCCCGAACTCGTCCACGACATTCACATGTGCTACGTCTGCTACCTCGCCACGCACGACCGTAACGACGAAGCGCTGGCGCTGGCGGCTTCGCTCACGTCCGACGAAAACGCCGAGATGATGCCACCACTGCACAGCGCATGGCTGTGGCTCACGCAGATGTCGGTCATGATTGAGCACCAAGACTACAACCAGGCTCTCAATGCGGCCGAAAACACCCTCACCACTCTATCCGGAGTCATTGGACGCCGCAGCGAGGCTTTCTTGTCGATTGTGGCGGCTCTGCTTTTCAATCTTGCCAGACTTCACCACGAAACAGGCGACAGCAGCAAGGCAGCGAAGGAACTCATCAAGGCGCAGCAACTGTTTGAACGGCTCGTGAAGAAGAACGAAGCCAAGTTCTCCGCCCTGCTAATCCTTTCTGTGGAGGCCTCCACAAGCATCATCAAGTCGCGACAGCAGCAACTCGATGTCTTCGCCCAGTACCAAAGTATGACCGAACTCTACACCAATATGCTGCAAAACGGAGAAGATGCCGACAAGACCGCCGACGCTCTCAACTGCCTCGTCGATTCGCTCGCCAACGAAGGCGAGATTATGCTGCAGATGGGCAACGGACGCAACGCGGTGAAATACTACACCCGCGCCCTGCGATACCAAAAAAAAATAAGCAAAACCATGGGGCTGAAGGAACTGCAACTCTCGCTCGGACTCGCTCGCGGTCTGATGAAACTCATCAACCGACGTGCCGCCGCCGAGCAACTGCTCACCTCGCTTCTGCCTCTGGCCCGGCAACTTAACGCATCAAGGGAGGAAAAAATCATTTCCGACCTGCTCAATAACAAGAATAAAAACTTCAACATCATGAACTTACTCAAAACCATCTTCACCTCCGTGCTCATCACCATCTGCGCACTCTCAGCCAACGCGCAGCTCGTAATAGGCCATCGCGGCTCCATCTGGGGTGTTGAAAACACAGAGGCCGCGTTCATCAACGGCGCACGCGCCGGCGCTTGGGGACTGGAATGTGACATTCACCTCACCGCCGACGGCTCCTTCATCGTTTGTCACGACGCTTCCACCAAGCGCATCGGCGGAACGGAAGAACGCCTCGGCTCCATCAATTTCGACCGCGCCATTTCCATCCCTCTGTCGCAGAAACGTCGCGGCATCACCTACGTTGGACACCTCATTTCGCTGGGACGCTTCCTCGACATCTGCAATGAGTACAAAGTGGTTCCGGTAGTGGAAATCAAATACACCGACTGCGCCACCATTCACGCTGAGGACGAGCCGGCCGACACCGACAACTTCACGGGCGTGGCCTCTCTGGTTAGTCTGCTTAAAAGCAAGGGGCTTGATTCCACAGCCGTAATCATTTCGTTCATGCCGCGAGTCATCGAATATATTCACAATAACTACCCCTACATCAACGTGCAGGTGCTCGCCGGCGACGGAGACATTAGCAACTGGGTGAAATGGTGCACAAAACGCGGCATTGACCTCGATGCCACCCACTCACTGCTCTCTAAAGAAGCCATCGACACGCTCCACAAGGCGGGCCTAAAAGTCAACGCATGGACCGTGGATAATCCCGAAGTCTTCGCCCGCCTCGCCGACTGGGGCGTGGATTTCATCACCACAAACGCTATCTTCCCCAACGAACTAAAATAGTAACACTATATGTCACAGAATTATACAGTTAACACTCAGATGGAACTGATACCCGGAATACGCATCGCCATCGTATCGGCCGAGTGGAACTCTCACATCACAGGTGCTCTCACCGACGGAGCCACATCGTTCCTACACGATTTGGGATACTCCGGGGAAAACTACGACTTGTTCCAAGTCCCGGGCACCGTGGAACTCACGTTTGCCGCGGCCCAATTGTGCAAAACCGGGCGCTACGATGCGGTGATTATCATAGGATGCGTCATCCGGGGCGACACGCCGCACTTCGACTACGTTTGCCAGAGTGTCACTCAAGGGTGCGCACGGCTCAATGCCTCCGGCGACACGCCGGTAATCTTCTGTGTCCTCACCGTCAATAACGAGCAACAAGCACTCGACCGCGCCGGCGGCCGACTGAGCAACAAGGGCACCGAAGCGGCCGAAACCGCGCTGAAGATGGTTCGCTTCAAACGCGAACTCTCTTCCCGGACAAGGTAGTTCAGCACGCGTTTATAACTCAATTTTTATTACTACCTTTGAGCCTCAATTCTAACCGACTTTTCTGATGAAACCAAAAGTTTTACATATAATCTCACTTATCTGCCTGGGGCTGATGGCTGGCTCCTGCTCAAACGGCTTCAAAGTCACCGGACAACTAAAGAATCTTGGCACTCAGAACATTAAGGTGGTCTATGCCACTGAAAACGGTGTGGTTGAGTCTTGGGTGGTGGCTCAGGACGATAAGTTTGTGGCACAAGGCAAGGTTGACGGTCTTTCCATTGTTGCCATCTACAACACCGAGCAGAGCCTCATCGCACGCCTGGCCGTAAACAACGGCGATGACATCACTGTTACAGGCGACGCCCTCGAGCCGTTCTCCGTTCAAGTTCACGGCAGCGAAATCAATGAGCAGTGGTACGACTTCATTCACAAGAACAAGAACGTCTATCTCGCCAACAATTCCGATATGCTCACTACTCTCGTTGAGTCTTACGTCAGAAAACATCCTGAAAGCGTGGTTTCCACGCTCCTGATAATGGCCGACTACCCTGAAATCAGCGACAGGGAAAAGACAGAGAAACTTCTTGCCTCCATCGACCACGAAGCCAAGCCGGCCTCTATAACTCAGGCTTACGAGTCGCTTCTGAAGATGCGCACCAAGCCACTGGGACGCACTCGCACACTATTCCTCATCAACACCGAAGGCGACATTGAAGCACTCAGCACTAACAAGGCCTCCTATTCCATCTATTTCTTCTGGGAAAACGACTTGCTCTTGCGCGCCGACATCATCAAGCAACTCCGCCGGTGCGCCGCCGGCAACGGCCCTAGATTGCAAATTGCCGACATCGCTCTCGACGGCGACTCCACCGGCTGGCACGGTCGCATACGGAACGACTCGGTGACGTGGAAACACTTCTGGGCGCCTTCAGGCCCTGTCAACAGCACTCTGACTCACCTCTCCATTGAGCGCACACCGCTGTTCATCGTCAGCGATTCTATCGGGATTCAGCACTATCGCGGCATTTCGGTCCAGAAGGCTTGCGAGACGGCATCAAAACTTATATCTAAAAAGAACTGACCGCCATGACTCTTCGCGAACTCAACATATTAAACTTCAAAAACATAGCAGAGGCGCATCTGGCTTTTTCTCCCAAACTCAACTGCCTCATCGGCAACAACGGTATGGGCAAGACTAACGTCCTCGATGCCATCTACTACCTGAGTTTCTGCAAGAGTTACGTCCCGCAGGGAGATGCGGCCGTGATTAACCACGATGCCGAGTTTGCGATGCTTCAGGGTCGGTACATCAGACGGGATGTACAAGAAGATATCACTGTGAGCGTTCAGCGCGGCAAGCGCAAGGTGGTGAAGCGCGGAGGCAAGGAATATCAGCGACTTAGCCAGCACATCGGACTATTGCCTGTGGTGATGATCTCCCCTCTCGACTGGGACCTAATCAGAGGCACAGGCGAGGAGCGGCGAAAACTCATGGACCAGATTATCTCCCAGAACAACACTGAGTACCTCAACGCCCTCATCCGGTACAGCAAGTGCATTGAGCAACGCAATTCCATGATACGCAACGAGGTGCGCGACCCGCTTCTCTACGAAACAGTGGAGAGTCAGGCCGCTCAGGCCGCTCACCTCATCAGCCGTGAGAGAGAACGCTGGATTAAGGAATTTACACCGGTTTTCATGCGCTTCTACGCGGCCGTGGCCGGCGATAATGAGCCGGTGAGCCTGCACTATAACTCACATCTGCTCACCGAGTCCATGACCAACCTCTTTGCCAAGCACCGCCAGCGCGACTTCGCCATCGGCTACACAACACACGGCGTGCACCGCGACGACATCGACCTCCTCCTGCACGGACATTCCATGCGCAAGACCGGTTCACAGGGCCAGTGTAAGACCTACACCATCGCCCTCCGCCTTGCACAGTTCGAGTTCCTCAAGGCGGGAAACGCCACCACGCCCATCCTCTTGCTCGACGACATTTTCGACCGCTTGGACTCACAACGAGTTGAGAACATAATCAACATAGTCTCAACCAGCGACTTCGGGCAGATTTTCATCACCGACACTAACCGTGGACACATCGACCAGATTGTGCGCAACATGGGCAGTGACTTCCGCATGATTCACGTCAAGGACGGCGAATGCAGCATTATTGAAACCGACAACCCATAACACCGATGAAACGAACTTACCCCAAACAAGTTGGCGACATAATTGGCGACCTGCTGCGAAAGGAGAATCTGGAGCAACAGTGGGACGAACATCGTGTGCTCGACATTTGGGGAGAAATCGTGGGACCGGGCATTAACCGATACACCGTGAACCGCGCAATAAGCAAGGGAGTGCTCACAGTGTGGCTTACAAGCGCCCCGCTCCGTAACGAACTCTCGCTCAATCGCTCACTGCTAATCAGGCGTATCAATGAAGCCGTTGGCAAAGACATAGTCACAAACATAATATTCCTATAATCAACAATATATACCCGATATAATGGAAAACAAGAAACAAAAACACGGCATCGAAATAAAGCACGAATTCCACTGCGAAACACCCATACAACTCAGACTCATGGACCTTGACACGCTGGGACACGTCAACAATGGTGTGTATTTCAACCTCTTTGACCTGGCTAAAAGCGACTATTTCACTAAAGTTACCGGCAAACCTGCCGACCCGGGCAAAATTGAGGTTCTTATCGCCAATATCACCTGCGATTTCCTGGCAGAGACCCACTTTAACGAGAACGTGGCAGTGCGCACACTGACCGAAAGCATCGGTGAAAAGAGTTTCAAACTCATCCAGGCGCTTGTCAACACCGACACCGGCCAGTATAAGTGTATCTGCTCACAGGTACTCGTGCATTTCGACCCCGAAACCCGAGCCACCACGCCTATCAGGCAAGAGTGGCGCGACAAAATCAGCGCATTTGAGCAGCGCCCGCTCTAACAGCATCACGAAGCATAATCCCAATTAGGGACTACAAGTTAGGGGGGCGGTTTCGCCCCCTAACTTGTAGTCTCATGCGGCACTACGGCCCGCTATGAATTCGGTCTGACCGGGTTACTTCTTGAAGAAGCGCTTGTAAAGACCTTCAAAGCCCTGTCCGTGACGAGCCTCGTCGCGGGCCATCTCATGAACTGTGTCGTGAATAGCGTCAAGATTCTGAGCCTTAGCCAACTTGGCAATGCGGAACTTGTCCTCGCAAGCACCGGCCTCGGCCAGCATTCGCTTCTCCAAGTTGGTCTTGGTGTCCCACACTATCTCGCCCAACAACTCAGCGAACTTGGCTGCGTGCTCCGCTTCCTCGAAAGCGTAGCGCTTGAACGCCTCTGCTATCTCAGGATAGCCCTCACGGTCGGCCTGACGCGACATTGCCAGGTACATTCCCACCTCTGAGCACTCGCCTGTGAAATGTGCGCGAAGTCCTTCAAGGATTTCCGGGTCAACGCCCTTAGCCACTCCCAGCTCATGCTCTGCGGCGAATTTCAGACTGTCGTCCTCTTTCACTTCCTTAAACTTTTCTGCCGGTTGCTTACACTGCGGACACTTCTCCGGTGGAGTGTCGCCCTCATGAACATAACCGCACACTGTGCATACCCATTTCTTTGCCATAATCTCGTAGAATTTTTAAAGTGTTATTAATTGAATTTTCCGTTGCGAATTTAATCTTTTTATTTCACTTTGCCAAATCGCGAATCACTCTTTACGATATTTTATGAAATCTTCTTCCGGCTCATACCTAAAAAAAGCAGACCACCCTGCTTTTTTCTCACGGATGGCCTGCAATAATTCGCTATGTGTTTAGTTATCGGCTTCCGCCTGCCCACCACACGTTTTCAGTGAAGATGTAGCTTCCGGCTGCGTTGCCCGTACCAAATGCCGCGCTCACGTTGGGATTCGACAGCACGTCGCTGCTTCCGTAAGGCAGACGCAGGGGCCATGTACTTCCTGTCGATGCCGTGTTTTTGGGGTTCTTCAGCTCTATGTGGTTTTCACCCAGAGCCTTGCATCGGCGAATGTCATTATAGGCCTCGATTTGCTCATCGCGAACTTGCGACAGATACTTCTGAACCATAATCTCATCCAACGTTACGGAAAGACCGTTGATGTAAGTACTGGCCAAGCCAGAGCTAAAGCCGGTATAGCCCGGATCGCTGTTCTCAAAGTCGATGAACGATGCCTCTACTGCAGTTGCGAAATCCTCGCTTGCATCCTTGCCTGTGCGGATTTTTGCCTCAGCAAGGATAAAATAGAGTTCAGCCTTGCTCAGCAGGTGAATTGTGGCTGCACCATTATCGAGCCATGCAGGACCACCAACGTAATACGTCTCGCCTGCTGCTTGTGCATCACCCGGCTCAGCATACTCCACACCGCTACCGAAGAAATCGAGCGCGTAAACCTCAATGCGCGGGTCTTGGCGCGCATTTAACAGGTCGGCTACTGTCTTCGACGAACCAGTGTAGTAGCGGCTCCAGAAGTATGCAGCCCAGGGGTTGTCGGTGCTAACGCCGTCGAACACATCCAGTTCCACACCGTCAAAGCCGGCTTCGATAGCCGAATTTGCGGCTTCTATCGCCTCTTCGTAAGCCGAAGTGCCGTTGCGGTACGACAGGTGCAGTTTGTAACGGGCTTTCAGCGCGTAAGCAAAACCGGTCCACTGATCCAGGTCGTTTCCGAAAAGAATATCACTTGTGCCTACGCTGACCACTCCCTCGGCAAAATTGTCGATGGCGTCGTCCAGAAGTTGGAAAATGGATTTGTAGATATCCTCTTGCTTGTCAAGTTTAGGCTGCAGATTGTCCAGGCCCTTGAGCGCCTCGCTGTAGGGAACGTCGCCATGAAGGTCGGTGAGGATGCCTAAGTTCAGCGCCATGAGCACCTGAGCCATACCTTTAAGGTCGGATTCACCTTCGTTAATTCCACCTTTATCACACTTGTCGATCACCTCCTTCAGGGAACGCATAGTTGAATAGGTCGCGTTCCACTCGTTGTTGAAGCAACTGCTGGCCGAATACTCATTCGTGTTGCGCACCTCAGCGTTCTTCAGCTGGTTGTTTCCGGTTCCAAATTCCTGCTCGGTGAACGATGACAGATACCATGCGTAGTTGCCGCTTACAGTACTGTGAGCTGTGTTCATTATCGCGCCTGGAATTATAAACTTTCCACTCACGATTTCTGCCGCAGGATTAGCCTTGTCCTCATTGATGCGGTCCATCAAGTCCTCGGAGCAAGCCGTAGCGGTCAATGCTATCAATGCTATTGCTATATATTTCTTTATCATAGTAGTATCCTTTTTAGAGTGTTAAACATCTTGATGTCTCCAACTTAGAACGTCACCTTGAATCCTGCTCCGTAACTTGATGTTGCCGGAATTGAATAACGCTCGAAGTATCCACCCATATTCCCGTTACTTTGCGAAGACTCGGGATCAAAGTTCGGCATCTTGGCCCATATCAGCACGTTGCGTGCGAAACCGTAGATTGATATGTCGAAGTTTCCTAACTTCGGCAGGTTGTAAGTCAGCGTCAGGTCGCGCAGTTTGAGGAAACTACGGTCATATACGCCCGACTCGGTCACATCATAATAATACATGTAGTAGTCGCTCTTGTCCACCTCCACTGCATTCGGTTGGCCTGTAGCCTCGTCAATTCCGGCGGCTATCATTGTGCCCTCGTGATATGGCAGCGACTGCTTGGTGGTTCCGAAGTATTCCAGTGTCATGTTGGTGCCGTGGTACATCTTACCTCCATGGTTCCAGTCCCATGTGGTGCTGAGTGATACTCTCTTATAGCGGCCACCCAGATTTATACCCATAGTGAAGTCGGGTGAGCCGGCGCCCAGGTTCTGGCTGTCGGCCGTAGCCTGAGGAAGTCCGTCCTTGAGCAGCAACTGACCGTCTTCGGTGCGCTTGAACGCGTAACCGTAGATGATGGGGTAAGTGCTGCCGGCCTGCGCGCGTATCTGCGGCTCAACGAATCCACCCAGGAAGATACTCTCCACACCCGGGGCCAGTTCGTTCACATAGTTCCACACGCGTGTAAAGTTCAGACCCAGAGTCAAGTCGTAGTCACGACCCTGAAGAATGTCGGCGTTGATAGCCAACTCGTGCGACCATGTGGTCATCTTGCCCGCATTGGTGAGGAGGTCCTGATAACCTGCCGAACCGGAAATAGGCACTGCGAAGATCTGGTCGGTTATACGCTGATAACTGAGTGTGTACTCCACGCGCAGACGGTTCTTGAAGAAATTAAGGTCAGCTCCAAGCTCAAAGTTGTTCGTATTCTGCGGCTTCAGATTGGGATCGTACTTAATGTAGTAAGGCATATAACTGGCGACTCCATTGAGAGGGAATGCAACCGGTGTATATGTGTACATACCGCCGCCGTAACTCGGTGCTGTGTAGAAGTCACGATAGAAGCGACCTGCCTGACCAACCTGTGCGAAACTTGCACGCAGTTTACCAAAGCTAAGAGCACTGTTCCTAAATGCCGGCAACTCGGTGAACACCCAGCCCAGCGACACAGAAGGATAGAAGAACGAGCGGTTTCCGTGAGGCATCGACGACACTATGTCCTCGCGACCTGTCACAGTGAGATACAGCTGGTTCTTGAAGGCAAGCGTTGCTTGGCCGAAGAAGCCCACTGTGCGGCTCTTAGACTCATACTCCTCTCCGTAGTAAATCTGGCTGGCATTCACCAGCGTGGGGAATCCGTAGAAGTTGAAGTTATTTCCATCGGTTTCAGAAATCCTGTCATTCGAGTGGTTTATTTCATTACCCAGCATTACGTTCAGATTGAAGTTGTCACCGAGTTTTGCGTCGAGGTTGGCGGTAAGCAGGTTGTTGAACGTGTTGGTACGCAAGTTCATAACCTCTATGCTTCCCGTATCCTGCGAGCGGCCGGTGTATGCGTCGCTGTACATTTCCTGCACGTTGCGGTTGTTGGTGGTATAGATATCGATACCGGCCTGCTCACGGATGGTGAGTTTCAGGTTCTCATTGCCCAGATTTGGTGAGAACTCAACGTAAGCGTTACCGAAGAATCGGTTTGTGCTACGGTTGTACTGGCAATTCTTTGCCCACCAGTAAGGATTATTGAAGTTGGTTGCACGGAACGACAACTGCTCAGCAGGATCCGGCGACACAAGTCCTTTCAGGTTATACTCTGCCGGAGCCGCGTAAACCACGTTCACAAGTCCGGAGTTGGCACCCGGAGCGGCATTCACGTTGCTGCTGCTGTAGTTGCCGCTGAAACCGGCTTTCCACTCCTTGCTGATTTCCCAGTCGATAAGGCCGCGTGCTCCCCAGCGGGTCATGTTCGTGCCGGGCACCACACCCTTCTGATAACTGTTGCTCAGGCCGAAAGAATAGTTGATGTTCTCTTTCTTCTGACTGATACCGAACGATGTGTTCTCAGTGAAGCCACCATTGAAGTAGTCACCCACGTTGTCATAAATAGCAGGTGTCTGCCAGCTGCTCAGGCCGCCAATTCCCCACTTGGGATTGTAGTACTGGCCGGCAGCACCGCCGCCGTCGGTCTTGGCTCCGCCGAAACCGTAGTCGGTATCTTTTGGCAGATCACTGATTTTAGGACCCCAGCTCATAGAACTTGTGGGATTGTAGCCGGTGACCGTTCCATCCTCGTTATAGAAGAAATAGTTACCCTGAGCATACTCGGTCTGACGCTTGAACTTGCGGGAAACGCGCTCTGCACTCATATTGAAGTTCAGAGTCACGGTAGGCTTGGTAGAGTTAAGTTTGCCACGCTTGGTGGTAATCACTATCACACCATTCGACGCGCGGATACCGTAAAGTGCGCTCGCTGCCTGACCTTTCAGCACGTTGATGCTCTCAATGTCATCAGGGTTGAGGTCTATGGCACGGTTAGGATAGTCGGCTCCGGTTACGCTTTGTCCGGTTGAATAGTCGGCGTCAGACGCGATTGGCATACCGTCGATAACGTAAAGCGGTGTGTTGTTACCGTCGAACGAACGGGCTCCACGAATCACAATCTGCGACGATGCACCCGGTGCACCCGATGACTGACGAATCTCAACACCAGTAAGTTTTCCCTGAATGGCACTCGCAAGCGATGCGGTTCCACTTGTGTTCAGGTCATCGGCATTAAGGTTCTGGGCATTGTAGCCAAGAGCCTTACGCTCGCGCTTCATACCCATCGCTGTCACCACAATTTCGTCAAGGCTTGCCTCCTCGTTTTCAAGAACTACCACAATGTTGTTCTCTGCAAGGACTTGCTTAGTAGCCATACCCACATACGAAATGTTCAGGTACTTCACAGCGTCACTAACAGTCAGGGTGAACCGTCCGTCGGCATCGGTCGAGGTACCGGCCGACGAGCCTACCGCCTGCACAGTGGCACCTAAAAGCGGTTCATTATCACCCCCATAAATAACTTGCCCCTTAATGGTTCGCGACTGAGCAGACGCAAAACCAATAATTGAGCACACTGCAATCAATAGGAATAGTAATCTCTTCATACAGTAATGAGTTTTGATTAATAATTTTACTTGTTTCTCTCACTTGCTCCAATCTCTCACGATTGTAGCACTGATTACGTCTTTATCCTTTAGCGCTTTCCTTAAAGATTATTACGAAACCGCCGCAAAATTAGCAATCATTTCACTTTCAGAGCAAACAAATTAATATTTTTAACCAAACACCCCTACTTAAGTAATGTTTTGAATGTTGTATGTTGCGGAATTATGTTAAAAAACACACAATTTTAACATTTCTGGCTTAACCTTCTGCATTGCAACTGCTTACAAGCTAATTTCACAAGTGTTAATTTGGAAAATTTGCCGATTCACTGATAAAAATCACCTTTTCACCCCGAAACACGCCCAAGCAGAGCAAATACATTTGTGCTTATGGTGCTCATAAACTTAAATATTGCTAAAACATCGGCTCAGTGAACATGGTTCAAGAAAAATGATTATCTTTGCAGTTTGTAATGGCAAGAGCAAGGCCGAAATTCAACGTTCAAGTTGAATATTACGAACTGGGGCACAACGCTTTTGCCGCTGAGACTGAAAAAAATATAATATTTCACACAGATGAGAAAATACAACATCATCAACAACACGCTCGGATGGCTCACTTTCATCATAGCAGCCGTGACCTACTTGCTCACGCTTGAGCCTACCGCCAGTTTTTGGGACTGCCCAGAATTCATAGCGCAAGGGTACAAAATGGAAATCGGGCACCCACCCGGCAACCCCATTTTCATCCTTGTGGCACGATTCGCCACACTCTTCGCCGGCGGTGACGTGGCCGCGGTTTCGGTCTGTGTCAACGCAATGTCGGCACTGCTCAGCGCAGCCACTATTCTGCTTTTGTTCTGGACCATAACCCACCTGGTGAAGAGGCTCATGATTAAGAACGGCGAAGAGGAGAGCATGACGCTGGCCCAGTATCTGGTGATTATGGGTAGCGGACTGGCTGGCGCCTTGGCCTACACATGGAGCGACACATTCTGGTACTCAGCGGTAGAAGCCGAGGTTTACGCCTTCTCTTCTTTCTGCACGGCACTGGTGTTCTGGCTCATACTCAAGTGGGAAAACCGGGCCGACAACCCGCAGAGCGACCGCTACATCATCCTCATAGCCTATGTGTTCGGAGTCTCGCTGGGAGTGCACCTGCTAAACCTGCTTTGCATCCCGGCCATCGTTCTAATCTACTACTACCGCAAGTGGGAGAAGACATCGGCCAAAGGTTCGCTGGTGGCGTTGCTCATCTCATTCGTGATAATAGTGCTGATTCTCTACGGGCTGGAACCGGGATTCGTGGAACTGGCACAATACTTTGAGTTGCTGTTCGTCAACACGTTCGGGCTCCCGTTCAATAGCGGCACCGTGGCCTACGCCATCATCACGCTCGCCGTCATGTCGTGGACGCTGTTCAACATCTACACCGGCAAGAGCGAGTTTCTTATCAAGTTCTCGTTCTGTCTGACAATCATCCTTAGCGGAATCCCCTTCATCGGCGAGAGCATGCTCATACCGTTCGTGCTAATCGTGGCACTGGCCGTGTGGCTGTTCAAGTATTGCAAGTATATTCCCAAGCGGATATTCGCCAATGTGGTGTGGTGCATCCTGATGGTTTTCATAGGATTCTCTTCCTATGGCCTTATCATAATCCGAAGCAACGCCAACACTCCGTTGGACGAGAACTCGCCCAACAGCCCGTTCGCGCTTCAGAGTTACCTCAGCCGCGAACAGTACGGCAAGTCACCGCTTCTCTACGGACAGACCTTCAACTCCTCAGTGGTGTATCAGGCGCAGGCCGACGGCAGCAGCAAGCCATGGGCCAGCCAGGGACGTACCCTCTATGCCCGCGAGGTGAAGAGCGACCCGTCGCAGCCCGACCGCTACGTGGCTATAGGGACCTCACAAGACTACAAGTACAATCCTGAACTGAATATGCTGTTCCCGCGCATCTACGACCCCAACCATGCTCGTGAATACAAGGAATGGCTCGACTTACGCGGCGAAATGGTGTATGCCACCACACGAGTGGACCGCGACGGCAACACCACCGAAACGGAGATGAGACTCAAGCCGACAATGGTTGAGAACCTACGCTTCTTCATTGAATATCAGCTCAATTACATGTACTGGCGTTATTTCATGTGGAACTTCGCGGGACGCCAGAACGACATCCAGGGAATGGGTGAAATCACTCAGGGCAACTGGATTTCGGGCATTCCCTTCTTTGACAATATGCGCCTGGGCGACCAGAGTTTACTTCCGAGCGACCTCGGTGCCGGCAACAAGGGGCACAACGTGTTCTTCATGCTACCGCTCCTGCTTGGCATCATAGGTCTGCTCTGGCAAGCCTACCGCGGCAAGCGCGGTATAGAACAGTTCTGGGTTATCTTCTTCCTGTTCTTCATGACCGGAATAGCCATTGTAATGTACCTGAACCAGACGCCGAGCCAGCCTCGTGAGCGCGATTATGCTTACGCCGGCTCATTCTATGCGTTTGCCATCTGGATTGGCATGGGCGTGGCAGGACTGTGGCACATGGCTATGGCTCTGATTAAGAAAAAGGCTAAAGGACAGCAGAAGCAAGGTGAAACCGCTCCCGCAAGCGACAGCCCCAAAGCCGAACTGGCTCTGGCTGCAGTGGCAGCACTCATCGGAATTTTGGTTCCCCTGCAGATGGTGAGCCAAACGTGGGACGACCACGACCGTTCAGGAAGATATGCCGCACGCGACTTCGGCCGCAACTATCTCACCAGTGCCGGTCAGAACGGCGTTATCTTCTGCAACGGCGACAACGACACCTTCCCGCTGTGGTACAATCAGGAAGTGGAAGGCTACCGCACCGATGTGCGCGTGGTGAACCTCAGTTATCTGTCCACCGACTGGTACATTTCACAGTTGCAGCGTGCCGCCTACGATTCCAAGCCGCTGCCCATGCAGGCCGGACGGGACACTTACGCCTACGATGCGCACCAGTTCAACTACTTCATTTCGCCCGACACAGCACGATGGGTACCGGCCACGCTGTCGCTCAAAGAACTTTACAGCCCCGAAAGCAGCAACAACATCTATGGCGTGTCGGAATTTGAATACCCGCTGGTGTTTATGGACATTGATAAAGACGCAGTGATTAAGCAGAAAATAGTGCCCGAAACTCGCGCCGACATGATTGAGGACGTGATTCGCACCAACTTGCTGCATTCAGGAGGAAGCGGACTGACTTCAAGCCAGGTTATGTGTCTCGACATCATTGCTTCCAGCATTGAGCAGGGATGGAAGCGTCCGTGCTACTTCGCCATGACTGTCCCCGACAGTTACTACCTGGGGCTCACTCCATATCTGCGCAACACGGGTATGTGCTACCAGGTGACACCGCTCTTCGGAGAGTCGCCCACAGGCGATATCCCCTGTAACACCGATGTGATGTACGAGAATGTGAAGAAGAAGTTCCTTTGGGGAGGACTCGACAAGGCCGAGCCCGGAACTATCTATCTTGACGAGACAGTGCGGCGCATGGTGCAGACCGTGAGGACATCGCTCATGTGCCTGGCTGTGGATCTGGCCTACGAAGGCTATGCCGGCCAGCGCGCCAAGGAAAGCGGCAAGACAGAATTCATGGGGATGCCCGTGGAAAAGTATATCGCCGACCGATTCAACAAGTCGATGGAAATCCTCACTATGATGGAAGCCAAGCTGCCCGCAAAGGCATGCCCATACTCCATCACGATAGGCGAGCGCCTGGTTCAGGCTTATAATTTCCTGGGCGAGCACTCAGGCAACAAGAAGGCCAAGGATCGTGCTATCAGAGTTTTGGAGGACGAGATTATGCACTTCGCAGAATATACGCGTTACTACCAGACTCTGGACGCTTCTCTGTACTCACGCCTGACCAAGATGGACTGCTACATCGACCAGCATTATGTTCCCGAACTCATCAACTTCTACAGCCAAATCAACGAGAAAGGGCTTGAGTCGCTGCTCAAGAAGTTGGCCGCAATGGGTGTGAGTCTGGAGCGGCTGCAGACGGTTCTCACTAAGCAAGACGGAGAGCAGGCCACACAAGAGGTCGCTTACGAAGATGCCGTAGCCGACTCCGCTCAATAACCAACGATTAGCTAATCGCGGGAGCACTGCTTCATCACGGTGCTCCCGCGATTATAAATTCACTTTATTCTTCTCATGTTTGTCGAACGACCGCCACTACTCTACAGGATGCTCTTCCCCGAGACCTTGTGGAGGATCCATAAGAAAGAGCACACTGTGTACCTCACATTTGACGATGGTCCCATCCCCGAGGTTACACCGTGGGTACTCGACACACTCGACCGCTACAACGTGAAAGCCACTTTCTTCATGGTGGGAAACAATGTGGAAAAGAACCCGGAACTTTATGAGGAAGTGCTGCGGCGTGGGCATAGCGTGGGAAACCACACGATGACCCACCTGCAGGGATTCAAAGTGACCACCCGTCGCTATCTGCACGACGTATTTTGCGCCACAGAACTGATTCACACCACCTTGTTCCGTCCGCCACATGGGCTGATAAGGTTCGGGCAGTCGTTTGTGCTGCGCTCTCACTTCACCATCATCATGTACGACCTGGTCACTCGCGACTACAGCAAGAAACTCAGCGGGGAGCAGGTGCTTGAAAACGTGAAGAGATTCACGCGAAACGGCTCCATCATAGTCTTTCACGACTCGCTCAAGGCCGAAAAAAACATGAAATACGCCCTGCCACGCGCCATTGAGTGGCTGCAAGAGCAGGGATATAAGTTCGGCAGCATCCCCATGCAGTGATTACACACTGTGCCACAATCACATGCCACACAATGCACCACGAAATCGACGCAAAAATACGTGAACTCGCCTGCTCGCTCGGCTTTGACGCCTGCGGCATGGCTCGCGCGCACCAGGTGCAGGACGACGTGGCTCAGCGCTACGACCACTGGATAGAATCGGGACGAAACGGCTGCATGCAGTGGACGCGCAATCACCGCGACCTCCGCAACGACCCCACCCTGTTACTACCGGGTGCTAAGACGGTGATAGTCTTCGCTATGAATTATTACCCCGGCAAGATGATGCCTCCCGGCGCGCCACAGTTTGCCTGCTATGCCTACGGTGAGGATTACCACAAGGTTATTCGCCGAAAACTCAAGGTGATTTCGCGCTATATCGAAGACCAAACGGGAGAGAATTGCCGAATATGTGTGGATTCGGCACCGATTCACGAACGCTACTGGGCACGTGTCGCCGGCCTGGGGTTCATAGGCCTTAACAATTCGCTCATTTTACCCGGCAAAGGCTCGTATTACTTTCTGGGCATCATTCTCACCACACTGGAACTTGAACCCGACAAGCCATGCACACAATTATGCGGCAACTGCCGCCTCTGCATCGACCGGTGCCCCACCGGCGCGCTTTCCGAGGGTAGCCCTGTGGATGCAGGAAAATGCCTGTCTTGCCTCACCATAGAATACGATGGAGAACTGCCCGAATGGACCGCTAAGGCACTGGGCAACAGAATCTACGGATGCGACACCTGCCAGCAATGCTGTCCGCATAACCGCCACGCTGCCCCAACAAGAGTTACCGAATTCCAGCCGAAAGCCGAATTCATGAATATCACACACAAGCAAATCCTTTCCATGACCGAAGACGAATTCAGCCACATTTTCGGAAAGAGTGCTGTGAAACGTGCTGGGCTCGAAAGACTTAAACGTAACCTTGCAGCCATGGAAAAGCACACGAAATGACTAAAAAATAGTCATAATTAAATGCTTGATTAACATTTTTTTCAAAATTATTAGCAAAAACCATTTTTTTTCATTACATTTGCTATCCGTTTATTACGGACCGGTGATTAACCGGTTTTTTAGACCACTTTTCTGAGAAATTCAAGTTATAGCGGAAATTTAACTTATAACGTTCCAAAAACGAAACAAAAAACGAGAGAGTATGAGCAAGGACAACTTTTTTGCCGTCGATCTGGGTGCAACCAGCGGGCGTACAATCCTATTCACCATTGAAGATGGGAAAATCTCACAGAGGGAAATAACTCGCTTCAAAAACAAGATTATTGAAAACCACGGTCACTTCCACTGGGACATTTACGCACTCTACTATGAGATTTTGCAAGGTCTCAAAGTCATAGCACATGACGGAATTGAAATCCGGTCGATAGGTATCGACACCTGGGGCGTGGATTTCGCGTTCATCGCAGAGGATGGAGCTATTCTTAGAAATCCTTATTGCTATCGCGACCCGTTCACCGTGGGTGCGCCTGAGAAATTCTTCAAGGAGATTCCGGCCGAGAAAGTGTATGAACTTACCGGAATTCAAGTGATGAACTTCAATTCACTCTATCAGCTTTACGCTCTGCACCTCGAGCACAACTCCGCTCTGGAGAATGCGCACAAAATCCTGTTTATGCCCGACGCACTGAGCTATATGCTCACCGGCGAGGCAGTGTGCGAATACACTATAGCCTCCACATCCAACATCCTAAACCCGCGCACAAAGCGTCTTGACCCCGACCTGCTTGCTGTCTGCGGACTGACTGAGGAGCAGTTCGGCCGGCACATACTGCCCGGTGAACTCATTGGCACACTCAGCCCTGAAGTTCAGAAAATCACCGGTCTGGGGCCGGTACCGGTTGTGGCAGTGGCCGGACATGACACAGCATCGGCAGTGGCCTCGGTTCCTGCAGAGGACGAGAAATTTGCTTACCTCAGTTCAGGAACATGGAGCCTCATGGGCATTGAGACCAAAGACGCCATAATCACCGAACAGAGCCGGACAGAGAACTTCACCAACGAAGGCGGTGTGGAGGGAACGACCCGTTTCCTGAAGAACATCACCGGTATGTGGTTGCTGGAGCGTGTTCGCGACGAGTGGAACGACAACGGAATCTCCGTTATGGGTTACCGCGAGATGGACGAGGCGGCCGACAAGGTGGAGCCGTTTGAGAGCATCGTCAACCCCGACCACCCCATTTTCGCCAATCCCCAGTCGATGATTAAAGCCATAGAGACATACTGCGCGCACACAGGGCAGAAGATACCCAAGAGCCAGCCGGAGGTGTGCCGATGCATTCTGCAGAGTCTGGCCCTTCGCTACCGCGAGGTATTCCAATTGCTCCTCAAGTTTGCTCCGTTCCCGCTGGAGAAACTCAACGTGATAGGCGGCGGTAGCCAGAACATAAAACTGTCGCAATACACTTGTAACGCAGTGGGCGTTCCGGTGATAACCGGCCCTGTTGAAGGCACCGCCTTGGGCAACGTGATGTTGCAAGCAAAGGCCAGCGGCCTTGTGAGCGACATAAGCCAGATGCGCAAGATTATAGCCAACTCAGTTGACATCCACCACTACACACCGGAGGACGGCAAGTTGTGGGACTATGGCTACGAAATCTACAAGCGCGTGTGCGCAAACGAGAAAAACCTGTTATAAACTATAAAATCAAAACATTAACAATTAATTCTTAAATATTATGACTGAAGCATTAATACTAAAAGCTTATGAGATTGCAAAAGAGCGTTACGCTCGCTTAGGGATTGACACCGACAAGGCCATTGAACAACTGGAGCAGATTCCCATTTCGCTGCATTGCTGGCAGACCGACGACGTGGTGGGATTTGAGCGCAACCAGGCTCTTTCGGGCGGAATACAGACTACAGGAAACTATCCGGGACGCGCACGCACCATCGACGAGGTGCGCCAAGACATAGCCAAGGTGCAGACTCTGCTTGCCGGTAACCACCGCCTTAACCTGCATGAAATCTACGGTGACTTCGGCGGCAAGTTCGTGGATCGCGACCAAGTGGGTGTGGAGCATTTCCAGAGCTGGATTGACTGGGCTGCTGAGCACAACCTGAAACTCGACTTCAACTCCACTTCATTCTCTCACCCGAAGAGCGGCGACCTTACTCTGGCCAACCCGGACAAGGGTATCCGCGACTTCTGGATTGAGCACACAAAACGTTGCCGCAGAATTGCCGATGCTATGGGAAAGGCTCAGAACGACCCGTGCATCATGAACATCTGGGTTCACGACGGAAGCAAGGACCTTACCGTGTATCGCAAGCGCTATCGTGAGATTCTGGCCCAGTCGCTCGACGAGATTCTGGCCGAAGACCTTCCGCACATGAAGTCGTGTGTAGAAGCTAAACTGTTCGGAATAGGACTCGAGAGCTACACTGTGGGGTCAATGGACTTCTTTGAGGGTTACTGCGCATCGCGCAACGTCATATACACACTCGACACCGGCCACTACGAACCCACCGAGAACGTGTCGGACAAAGTGGCTTCGCTGCTGCTGTTCGTTCCTGAACTGATGCTGCACGTGAGCCGCCCAGTACGCTGGGACAGCGACCACGTCACAATCATGAACGACCAGACTCTGGACCTGTTCAAGGAAATCGTACGCGCCGACGCTCTGCACCGCGCCCATGTGGGCCTCGACTACTTCGACGCTTCCATCAACCGCATAGGTGCCTATGTGATCGGCACACGCGCCACACAGAAGTGCATCCTCCAAGCCCTGCTGGAGCCACTGGCCAAGTTACGCGAGTACGAGGACAACGGTTGCGGATTCCAGCGTCTCGCTCTGCTCGAAGAGGCTAAGTCGCTGCCATTCGGTGCCGTGTTCGACTATTTCAACTACAAAAACAATGTTCCTGTGGGTGAGGAATTTATCGCCGACATTGAGCAATACGAACGTGACGTAACTTCTAAGAGATGAATATTATCATAGGACTTTTAATCATCGCCATAGGCGCCTTCTGCCAGTCGTCGTGCTACGTACCCATCAACAAGATTAAAGAGTGGTCGTGGGAATCGTACTGGATTGTGCAAGGCGTGTTCGCATGGCTGATTCTACCATTCCTGGGTGCTCTGCTGGCTGTGCCGGCAGGGCATTCCCTGTTTGAGTTGTTCACCGCCGACCAGTCATTCAACATTTGCATGACGTTCCTCTTTGGCGTACTATGGGGAGTGGGCGGACTCACATTCGGTCTCTCCATGCGCTACCTGGGTGTGGCGCTGGGGCAGAGCATCGCGCTGGGCACCTGCGCCGGACTGGGCACAATCATGGGTCCCGTGCTGCTCAACATATTCTTCCCCGAGCAAGATCCGCTGTCAAAGTTGACCTTCTCGGTCATCCTCGGTGTGGTGGTAACGCTCATAGGTATCGCTATTATCGGCGTAGCCGGTTCCATGAAATCAGCCGGACTATCTGAAGAGGAGAAGAAAGCCGCCGTTAAGGACTTCAATTTCCCCAAAGGACTTGCTATTGCCTTGCTGGCAGGCTTCATGAGCGGATGCTTCAACGTGGGTCTCACATTCGGAGCCGACATAAAGTTTGAAGAGACACAGAAGATGTTTGCCGCACTGCCCGCCACCTTCCTCGTTACCCTGGGAGGCTTCGTAACCAATGCCATCTACTGCTTCTATCAGAACCAGAAGAACAAGACATGGGGCGACTACAAGAAAAGTAGCGTATGGGGTAACAACCTTTTGTTCTGCCTCCTGGCCGGCGCGCTCTGGTACTCGCAGTTCTTCGGACTTTCATTAGGACAGAGTTTCTTCGAGACCGGTGGCACTATGTATGTGCTCTCCTTCTGCATCCTGATGGCACTCAACGTGGTGTTCAGCAACGTCTGGGGCATTATCCTCAATGAGTGGAAGGGTTGTTCAAAGAAGACCATCACCGTGCTTGTGATAGGCATCATAGTTTTGATTATCAGCACCTTCTTACCGCAATTATTATGAGCATTCTTGATACAATACCGGCCCTAAAGGCCGAAGTGCAAAAAGTAGCCGAAGTGGCCGGCTATCTGTGGCAAAACGGATGGGCTGAGCGTAACGGAGGTAACATTACAGTGAATATCACACATCTTATCGACGACTCGGTGCGCGCATTGCCGGCAATCAGCCAAGTAATACCCGTCGGAACCGTGCTGTCTCACCTGAAGGGGTGCTACTTCTTCTGCAAAGGCACCGGTAAACGTATGCGCGACCTTGCGCGGTGGCCCATGGACAACGGCACCATAATCCGCATCTGCGACGACTGTGCCGGATATGAGATTATAGCCGACAAGCCTGTGATGCCCACAAGCGAATTGCCGTCGCACCTCACCGTGCACGACCACCTCATCGCCAAAGGCTCGCCTTACACCGCCACTGTGCACACCCACCCCATTGAACTGGTGGCTATGAGCCATAACAGGGCTATGCTGGAGAAGGATGTGCTCACGCGGCTGTTATGGAGTATGATACCTGAAACCAAGGCTTTCTGTCCGCTGGGGCTGGGTATCATTCCCTACACACTGCCAGGCTCGGTGGAACTGGCCAATGCCACGCTGGCTCAACTCGACGAGTACGACGTGGTGCTCTGGGAGAAGCACGGAGTGTTTGCCCAGGGACTCGACGTAATGGACGCGTTCGACCAGATAGACGTGCTGAGCAAAAGTGCCAAAATCTATGTTGCTTCACGCTCAATGGGATTTGTGCCTGAGGGCATGACCGACGAGCAAATGGCAGAGATGAGCCGCGCGTTCAATCTACCCAAATAAAACACATTGCCGCACTAATTCAACTAATATCATATAACTAACTATTAAAATCAGTATGGCTAACAGATTTATATTAAACGAAGTTTCTTACTTCGGTCCCGGCGCACGCAAAGAATTGCCGGGAGTTGTGGCCCGCCTTGGGTTCCACAAAGCACTTATCGTGACCGACAAGGGTCTGGTGAAATTCGGAGTTGTGAAAATGGTTACCGATATTCTGGACGAAGCCGGCATTCCCTTTGAGATTTTCGACGATGTTAAGCCCAACCCCACCGTTACGAACGTGAAGAACGGCATCGCTGCATTTGCCGCATCGGGAGCCGATTTCATCATCGCTATAGGAGGTGGCTCGTCGATGGATACCGCCAAGGGCATTGGAATCGTTACAAACAATCCCGAGTTCAGCGACATCATTTCGCTGGAGGGCGTAGCCGACACCAAGCACAAGAGCGTACCCATCATAGCACTGCCCACTACCGCCGGTACGGCCGCCGAGACTACCATTAACTACGTTATTATCGACGAGGAGAAGAAGAAAAAAATGGTTTGCGTTGACCCCAACGACATTCCTGCCGTTGCCATCATCGACGCCGAACTGATGTACTCGTTGCCAAAGGGACTTACAGCCGCAACCGGTATGGATGCCCTGACTCACGCTATCGAAGGACTCATCACCAAGGGTGCATGGGAACTGAGCGATATGTTTGAGATTAAGGCAATAGAGATGATTAACAAATATCTGGAACTTGCCGTTAACGAGCCTACTAACCCTGTGGGACGCGACGGAATGGCAGTGGCACAGTACGTGGCCGGTATGGCATTCTCCAACGTAGGCCTTGGTGTGGTTCACGGCATGGCTCACCCCATGGGTTCGCTATTTGATGTACCCCACGGCGTGGCTAACGCCCTTCTGCTGCCCACTATCATGCGCTTCAACGCTCCGGCGGCACTGCCCAAGTACACCGATATCGCAAAGGCCATGAACGTTTACAAGGACGGCATGACTCCGGAAGAGGCCGCAGATGCAGCATGCGACGCTGTTCAGCAGCTGGCACTGCGCGTGGGGATTCCACAGCACCTCACCGACCTGGGCATAACCGAGGCCGATATTCCGGCTCTGGCTGAGCAGGCGATAGCCGACGTTTGCACCCCGGGCAATCCGCGCGACGTTACATACGACGACATTGTGGCTCTCTACAAGAAAGTACTCTGATACAAGTCCATAATCAGGATTTTTTCACGTGGCCATATCCGCTGAGGTATGGCCACTTTTTTTACAGCGCTCAGAAAGCGAAAAACGGGATTTTTGTCTCAGGAAAAAAGGGAGATTTCACAAAAGGCCCATAAAAGCGCGCGCAAAGCGCAAAAAAAACGGAAAATATTTGTTGTATGTGAAAAAATGATGTATATTTGCATCGTGTTTTTCATGGTATTAGATTTAAGGTTAATTAAAATTGATTGTCGTGAGACAATCAATTTTTTTTTGATTATTTGGAAATTAGAAAAATAATTCATACCTTTGCAGTCGAAAAGTGTGTGAACTCTTTCAAAACTGTAACGCACATCATCTCATATTGATTTATAGTTTAGGTTTTGCGTTACAGTATCATTTAGTCTAAATTTCCCTACGCCGTGAGCTGGGAAAGAAGTATGTGAATATTGTATTAAACGGCAACATCGGCAAATGAGAGCATTTAATCAAAGGTTAAATGCCCTCATTTTTTTGCACTTACATCAATTATGGTCACACATGAGGTGAACTGTTGCAACTTGCGATGAATTTTCGTATCTTTGTATTCAAATTTCACACTGTTCACACTTGAAATCAGAAATCATAATCAGATTCAACCGATATGTCACAAAAAATTATCCTCATCTGCTTGACACTGGCTATAGGACAATTCCGTGCTCTGGCCGAGACCCCGGCAATAACCGAAGATTTCGTTACACCATCAAGGATAATGAAAACCGCGGGGCAAGTCACTAATGCCGACAATCTGCTTAAGCCGTTCAGCGGCCAAGTGGCAGTTAGCGACACAGAATTCACCATTATGCGCTCATCTCAAGCCGACACTGCAAGCGTGCTGCTTGACTTCGGGCAGGAGATACACGGCGGCCTGAAGATATTTGCCGGCACAAGGGCCTCGAAAGCACCGGCACGAGTGCGCATCACCTATGGCGAAAGCGTTACGGAGGCGATGAGCGACATAGCACGCGACAGCAAGGAGACGAATCCGACCAACGACCATGCCCCACGCGAGTTTGTGGCTTACGTGCCCTGGCTGGGCTCGGTCACCACCGGTTATTCCGGTTTCAGATTCGTTCGCATCGACCTTCTCGACGCCGATGTTGACGTAAGACTCAATGCCATACAAGCCATCCGCCGCCAGCGCGATTTCGCGCGACTGGGCACATTCTCGTGCAGCGACGAGCGGCTGAACAGCATCTGGGATGCGAGCGTGCGCACGCTCCAACTCAATATGCAAGAGTACATTTGGGACGGCATCAAACGCGACCGTCTGGTGTGGCTTGGCGATCTCAACCCCGAAATTCTGGTTGCGTGCAACGTATTTGGACCTCAGAGTTATGAACTGATACACAAGAGTCTGGACTTCGGCAAAAATGGCTATCCTCTGCCAAAGTTTATCAACGACATGAGTTCTTATTCACTGTGGTGGATAATCAACCAGCACGATTTGTACATGTACGAAGGTAACACAGCATACCTCGCCGAGCAGTTGCCTTACCTCAACGGTCTTGTTGACCAGTTCACCGCCCTCATCGATGACAAGACGGGCGAAGAGAAAATCCCCGGCGGTTTCCTCGACTGGCCCACATCGCGACTCCCCGATGTGATTCACGCCGGAATGCAATCGCTGGCACTCATCGCCATGGAAAATGCAGCGAGCATAGGAAGATGGACAGGCGACAAGAGTCTGACAAAGAAAAGCGAGCAACTGGCGAAACTTCTTCGCAAACATCGCCCCGACAGCAAGGACAACACACAGGCGCTAAGCCTTGCCATCCTCTCGGGGCTTAGTAAGAATCCGAAGACTGATGCGCTGAAGATTCTGGACAACGGACTGGACCAATACTCCACATTCTACGGTTACTACGCAAGCGAGGCGCTGGCCCGCACAGGACACATAGCCGAGGCCACCGACAACATATCGCGCTACTGGGGTGCCATGCTCGACCTGGGGTCCACCACCTTCTGGGAAGACCTCACCTACGCCGATGTGGCAAAATCATCGCCCATATCAGAGTTCACTCCAGCCGGAGCCTACGACATACATGCCGACGGAGGAGACTACTGCTACAAAGGGCTTCGCCTGAGTTTGTGCCACGGATGGGCGGCCGGACCGGCAGCATGGCTCATCAATAACGTGCTGGGAATAACGCCTCTGGAACCGGGATGCGCCACAGTACGTTTCAAGCCCTGCCTTGGCAACCTCACCCATGCCGAAGGGTCATTCCCCACACCACAGGGAATAATCAGCGTGAAACTGACCCGTCGGCCAAACGGCGAGACCGACGCACAGATTACTGCCCCAGAAGGAGTTAAGATTCTGCGGTGATACCAGGTTACCATCGTCATGCACGATTAGCACAACTTGGCTTGCAGAATGAATTTGCTGCAAGCCAAGTTTTTTCGTAACGTTGGCTCAAATGCCGAAGTTACTTGCACTCGGCATAAAAAAAGAACAAGTTCTTTTTGTTCTGCACTCGTTTTTTCGTAACTTTGCACGAATTTAGGCGAATAGGCCCTTTTTTCAATGATATTATTACTTGTTTGAACAAATAATTTAGCATTATGAACGTATCATATAAGTGGCTTAAAAAGTATATCGACATCACGCTCACGCCACAAGAAGTGGGCGATGCGCTGACTTCACTGGGACTGGAAGTGGGCACAGTGGAAGAAGTGGAAACTATCCGTGGCGGCCTTAAAGGTCTGGTGGTAGGCAAGGTTCTCACATGCCTTCCGCACCCCGACAGCGACCACCTGCACGTCACCACAGTGGATCTGGGCGACGGCGAAGAGCCCAAGCAGATAGTCTGCGGAGCAGCCAATGTGGCTGAGGGGCAGAAAGTTATTGTTGCCACCATAGGCACAACCCTTTATGACGGCGCCGAGTCGTTCACCATCAAGAAATCGCGTTTGCGCGGAGTTGACTCTTACGGCATGATTTGCGCCGAAGACGAAATAGGCATTGGCACCAGCCACGACGGCATCATAGTCCTCCCTGAGGACGCTGTGGTGGGAACTCCTGCCGCTGAATACTATGGTGTGGAAAGCGACTGGATGATAGAAGTGGATCTCACCCCGAACCGAATAGACGGAGCATCGCATTACGGTGTGGCTCGCGACCTGTCAGCCTGGCTAAAGGCTAACGGCATGGAAGCCAATCTGCATCGTCCGGATGTGGATGAGTTCAAGGCCGACAAGGCCGATGGAGGAATTCCCGTTACTGTGGAGAACACTGAGGCATGCCCACGCTACTGCGGCGTAACCATCCGCAACGTCAAGGTTCAGGAAAGTCCCAAGTGGCTTCGCGACCTGTTGCTTGCAGTGGGTCAGCGTCCCATCAACAACATTGTGGACATCACCAATTACATTCTGCTGGGAACCGGTCAGCCGCTACACTGCTTCGACCTTGACAAGATAAAGGGCGGTCGCGTGGTGGTGAAGACAGTGCCCGCCGGCACCAAGTTCATCACACTCGACGGAGTGGAGCGCACACTCACCGACCGCGACCTTATGATTTGCAATGCCGAGGAGCCGATGTGCATAGGTGGTGTGTTTGGCGGCCTGGACTCAGGTGTGACCGAAAGCACCACAAGCATATTCCTGGAGTCGGCCTATTTCCATCCCACATGGATTCGCAAGAGCGCACGCCGTTTCGGTCTCAACACCGATGCTTCGTTCCGCTTTGAGCGCGGAATAGACCCTAACGGCACAGTTTATAACCTGAAACTGGCAGCCCTGCTGGTGAAGGAACTTGCCGGCGGTGAAATTTGCGGCGATATCATAGACGTGAAGCAGCACGACTTCCCCGGATTCCCCGTGGAGCTCAACTTTGACTACGTTCACAACCTGATAGGCAAAGAGATAGGCAAGGACACCATCAAATCCATAGTCAGGAGTCTGGAAATGGAAATCACCCACGAAGACGATGAGAAACTGTCGCTCGTAGTACCCACCTACCGGGTGGACGTTCAGCGCCCCTGCGATGTGGTGGAGGACATTCTGCGAGTGTATGGCTATAACAACGTGGAATTCGGCACACAGGTGAAGAGCAGCCTTTCTATCAAAGACAGTGTGGATTTTGCCGACGATATGCAGGAACTGATTTCCAACCAACTCTCGGCGTGTGGATTCCGCGAGATTCTGAACAATTCCCTCACGGCATCGGCCCTCTATTCCGACCTGCAGACTTACCCCGAAAGTCACTGCGTAAGGATTATGAACCCGCTCAGTAGCGACCTGAACGTAATGCGTCAGTCGCTTCTGTTCGGAGGTCTGGAAAGCATAGCGCGCAACATCAACCACAAGAATGCCAACCTCAAGTTCTACGAGTTTGGCAACATCTACTCATTTGACCCCGAGGCTGACAACGCCGAAGTAGCACTCGCCCCCTACAGCGAGACAGCCGCACTGGCACTGTGGATTACCGGCAACAACTTCGCCGGCAACTGGGCTGACAAGGGGCGCAAGAGCTCAGTGTATGACCTTAAGGCCGCCGTGGAGAACATCTTCAGCCGCCTGGGCATCAGCGAGAAGAATATAGTTGTGGAACAGGCCGAGAACGAGATAGTGGAACCCGCACTCATCTACAAGAACCGAGGCGGCAAGGTAATAGGTTTCCTGGGCGTAGTCACAGAACCTCAACTCAAGAAACTGGACGTGGAGCAGGAAGTGTATTTCGCTCAGTTCAACTGGAATCTGCTTTGCCGACTCGCAGCCAAGACTGATGTGAAGTTTGCCGAATTGCCCAAGACACTACCGGTTAAGCGCGACTTGGCCCTGCTGGTCGATACCGAAGTCACCTACGAGCAAATCAAGCAAGTGGTGGAGGCCTCGGAGAAGCACCTGTTGCGCGGCGTGAACCTCTTCGACGTTTACGAAGGTAGAAATCTGGAAGCCGGAAAGAAATCCTATGCTATCAGCGTGATTCTGCAAGACGACGTAAAGACATTGCAAGACAAGCAGATAGATGCTATCATGCAGAAAATAATAGCCAACCTGGAAAAGCAGGTGGGAGCAAAACTGCGTTAATTAACAGAGAATCAATAAAAACTCATTAAAATACTTCAACACTATGGGAAGAGCTTTTGAATACCGCAAAGCAAGAAAACTTAAAAGATGGGGCAGCATGTCCCGCACATTCACCAAGATTGGTAAGGAAATAACTATCGCAGTTAAGGCCGGCGGCCCCGACCCCAACGCCAACTCACGTCTGCGTGCGCTCATCGCCAACGCCAAGACAGCCAATATGCCAAAGGACACCATAGAGCGTGCCATTAAGAAAGCTTCGGAGAAGGACGCAAGCGACTACAAGGAGGTTATCTATGAAGGATTCGGTCCTCACGGAATAGCCATTCTGGTGGAGACCGCTACCGACAACACCACACGTACCGTGGCCAACCTGCGCAGCTACTTCAACAAGAACGGCGGCACACTGGGCAACTCCGGTTCCGTGGCGTTCATGTTCTCGCACAAGTGCTACTTCCACGTGGCCCCTAAAGATGGCATCACAGTGGATGACCTGGAGTTGGAGCTCATCGACTTCGGCGCAGAGGAAGTGGAGCAAGACGAAGAAGGGTTCGTAATCTCAGGCGCGTTCGAAGCCAACGGCGACATTCAGAAGTACCTGGAGGACAACGGTTTTGAAATCACAAGCAGCGAATTTGTGTACGAGCCGGCCGACTACAAGGAGCTCACCGACGAACAGCGCGAAGAGGTGGAAAAACTCATCGACGTGGTGGAAGATGACGACGACGTTCAGAACGTCTTCACTACAATGGCCGGATAAGCCACGCGTCACCACTTTTTCTTAACCGAATAAGGAACAACAGGCTATCCACCATTAGTAGATAGCCTATCAATTATTAATATGATATATGCCGTTTCTACAGGTAAATAACGTAGTGAAGCAGTACGACGGGCATCGCGCCCTAGATTCTGTCTCAATGAATGTGGAGCAGGGCACCATCTACGGTCTTCTTGGTCCTAATGGAGCCGGGAAGTCGTCGCTCATCCGCATAATCAACATGATTTCCATGCCCGACAGTGGCGAAGTGCTGCTCAACGGGAAGAAAATGGAGACCGACGACATCACCCTCATAGGTTACCTGCCCGAGGAGCGCGGACTGTACAAAAAAATGAAAGTCTGTGAGGAAATCGTGTATCTGGCACGTCTTAAGGGTATGAACAAGAAAGATGCCTACGAGCAGATGGACCAGTGGCTAAACCGTTTCAATCTCACAGAATGGCGTAACCGCAAGGTGGAAACACTGTCAAAAGGCATGCAGCAGAAAGTGCAGTTCATAGCCACTGTGATTCACAAGCCACAGTTGCTTATCTTCGACGAGCCATTCTCCGGTTTCGACCCGGTGAACGCCGAGCAGCTGAAGCAGGAGATTCTGCGTCTGCGCGATGAGGGAGCCACAATACTCTTCTCCACGCACAACATGGAGTCGGTGGAATCGGTATGCGAAGAAATCACTCTTATAAATCACGCCAAGGTGGTGCTTCAGGGCAAAGTAAGCGAGATTAAGCATCAGTATAAGAAGCACCTCTACACCGTAACTGTGGAAGGCGACAAAAGCGTAGCGGCAAACGATTCTTTGTTCATCATCGACAGTTCCCGCGGCAACACTTCGCAAATCAGACTCAAAGCCGGAACAACGGTTCACGACACCATTTCGTGGCTTAATTCCAACTACACTCTCACGGCATTCAACGAGTTGCTGCCCAGCATGAACGAAATATTCATTGAAACAGTAAAAAAACTTAACTCATGAATCGTCTTTGGCTAATAATACAACGCGAATACTTTTCCATAGTTGGCAAAAAGTCGTTCATAATCATGACGATTCTTATGCCATTTGTCATAGTGCTAATAGGCGCTATACCTGCGGTTATCGCATATTTCAATGACAACGCCGGAGAAGCCGAGACTTATTCGGTCATAGATGAGACCGGCATGAACTATGCCAGCGCCATCACCGACATTGACGGATATCACTTTGCGCCACTCACAGGAGACTCGGCAGCCAAGCCGCGCGAATTCTTCGACAAGGCAGGCGGGGCCATAGCCGGTGTAATAATCATTCCTAAAGACGTGATGACCACCAACCAGATTTCAATCTACAGCGAAAACACGATTTCAATGGGGCTGAAATCACACATCAACTCTTGCATTAACGATACGCTAACAGCCGTAAAAATAGCGTCTTATGGTGTACCGGACTTGGATAAGATTATTCAGGAGGCAAAAGTGGATGTGAGCGTGAACAGTATCCGCTGGGATGACAATGGCAACGAAGAAATATCATCGAGCGAAATAGCTTCGATAATAGGGATGTTTCTTGCCTTAATCACATATATGTTTGTGCTCATGTATGGTGCCATGATAATGAACAGCGTAATAGAAGAAAAGACTAACCGCATAGTGGAAGTGGTGGTGAGCAGCTGCAAGCCATTCCAACTGATGATGGGGAAAATCATCGGAGTGGGGCTTGTGGGTCTCACACAGTTTCTAATCTGGGTGGTCCTGATTTTGGGCATCGGCACTATAATTTCGCTGGTATTCGGAAGCGCGGCAGCTACCTCAACACTGACCGACCCTCAAGCCATGGAGGCTATTGCCTCGCAAGCCAACGACGACAGTTTTGCCACCATCATGCAGTCGGTAATGAGCATAAATTACGCCTATATCCTGTTATGCTTCGTAATCTACTTTATAGGCGGCTACCTGCTCTATGCTTCACTGTTTGCCGGCTTTGGCTCGGCAGTGGACGAGGCAAGCGATGCCTCTCAGTTCACCACCCCGGTAATTTTGCTCATGGTGGTGGCCTTGTATGCCGGAATCGCCTGCATAGAGAATCCTAACGGGCAGATGGCTGTATGGTGCTCGATGATTCCGTTCACATCGCCAGTGGTGATGATGGTTCGCTTGCCTTACGACGTACCGTTCTGGCAACTGGCACTAAGCATATTCCTGCTCTTTGCCACAGCGGCACTGCTGGTGTGGGTAAGCGCACGAATCTACCGAACCGGCATCTTACTATACGGCAAAAAGACGTCGGTCAAGGATCTTATCCGCTGGATAAAATAATTTGATTTCACAACCAAAAAAATACTACTTCATTAATTATGAACATATTAGAACTTAGCGAACAAGAGATAATCCGTCGTAACAGTCTGCAACAACTTCGCGACATGGGCATAGACCCGTATCCGGCAGCAGAATTTCCGGTTAACGCCTATAGCACCGACATCCGCGAGCAGTTCAGCGATGACGCGCCCCAACGCCAGGTGAGCATAGCCGGACGCATCATGTCGCGCCGCATCATGGGCAAAGCCTCGTTCATTGAACTACAGGATTCTAAGGGGCGAGTACAAGTGTACATCAGTCGCGACGACCTGTGCCCCGGTGAGGACAAGGACCTCTATAACGTGGTATTCAAGAAACTTCTGGACATAGGCGACTTCGTGGGCATTGAGGGCTTTGTGTTCCGCACCCAGATGGGCGAAATCACCGTTCACGCACAGTCGCTGCGACTGCTCAGCAAGTCGCTTCGCCCGCTACCCATCGTAAAAGTTAAAGACGGTGTCACCTACGACGCGTTCGACGACCCCGAACTCCGCTATCGTCAGCGCTACGTGGACCTTGTGGTTAACGAAGGCGTGAAAGAGACGTTCCTCAAGCGCAGCAAGGTGCTGGAAACCATGCGCAACGAGCTTAACGCCGCCGGATATACCGAAGTGGAGACCCCCACACTGCAGAGCATCGCCGGAGGAGCATCGGCGCGGCCGTTCATCACTCACTTCAACGCACTGGACATCGACATGTATATGCGCATAGCCACCGAGCTTTACCTGAAGCGACTCATCGTGGGCGGTTTTGAGGGGGTTTACGAGATAGGCAAGAACTTCCGCAACGAGGGTATGGACCGCAACCACAACCCCG
>CALAVE010000049.1 GCA_937892215.1 uncultured Porphyromonadaceae bacterium | reverse complement strand
AAAAATGAAATAATAGATTCCTTTGAAGTTGAGTGTGAATCTATGGAAAGCATTCACAATCATTCAGCGTGGGCTTATCAAGCGGAATGATTAAGTACGAAGTCGTTCTATAAACCTTTTTAATCTTTCCATTGCGGTTTTTAAGTTATCTATAGAATATGCATAAGATATTCTTAAGAATCCTTCTCCGCTTTCTCCGAATGCGGTGCCGGGCACGACCGCCACTTTCTTCGCTTTAAGAAGAGATGTACAGAAATCCTCCGAGGTCATACCAAACTCTTTTATTGATGGAAATACATAGAATGCACCGTACGGCTCAAAGCATTTGAGTCCGAGTCTCTTGAATTCGTGCAGCAGGAATCTGCGTCTCTCATTATACGCCTCCCGCATATCGGCCACATCATTATCTCCGTGTCTCAGTGCCTCCACCGCTGCATACTGACTTGTCGTCGGAGCGCACATGATGCAATACTGATGCAGCTTTGTCATCGGGCTGATGATATTTGCAGGACCGCAGGCATATCCGAGTCGCCAGCCGGTCATGGCATATGCCTTTGAAAAACCGTTAATAAGTATGGTCCTTTCCTTCATCCCGGGCAGAGACGCGATCGTCACATGGTCGCCCTTATACGTAAGTGCAGCATATATCTCATCCGAAACCACAAATATATCCTGCTCTATACAGATCTTTGCTATCGCCTCAAGGTCTTCTCTTTCCATGATCGCACCTGTGGGATTATTCGGAAAAGGCAGTATCAGCACCACACGCGCTATGGCTTCGCCTGCGCGAGTCAGTGCCTCGTAGTGGCGTGCGTTGGTTACAATCACGGTGTCGTCGTCAAGCTGCGGCAAGTTCGTCAGGTCGCCGATTCGCTGCTGCAGGCGTGCAACATCGCTTACGTCGTGTGCCGAGATACATTCAATGTGCGCTTCCGGGGCCAGTTCTGCCACGGTGCGGGCAAGCGGCTGACCATCAGCCAGGTCCGTCTTGTTAATAACCGCTATCATGGCTTTATCCGCGCAGTGGGGCAGTAGCTGGCGGCTGAAATCGCGTAGCTCATTTTCGTCGGTTGTGGCATCAATCACCCACAGCACCACTTCTGATGTGTCTAGTTTTTGGAACGTGCGGCGTATTCCCATTTCTTCTATCACGTCGCTCGACGCTCTGATTCCGGCAGTGTCGATAAATCGGTACAACTTGTCGCCAATCAGCATTGTGTCTTCTATTACATCGCGGGTAGTGCCCTGTATCTCGCTCACTATGGCCCGGTCGTCGTGTAATAATGCGTTTAAGAGCGTTGATTTACCGGCGTTCGTCGCACCAACTATGGCCACCGGAATGCCGTTCTTTATTGCGTTACCGCTGCGGTACGACCCGGCCAGCCGTGTTAGCAGGTCGCTGATACTTGCAGCCAGTGTGGTGAGCTTCTCGCGGTCGGCAAACGACACGTCTTCTTCGCTGAAATCAAGTTCAAGTTCTATGAGCGACACGAAATCCAGTAGCTGGGAGCGCAGATGGCTCAACTCGCGGCTGAATGCCCCACGCATCTGGTTCATGGCTATGCGGTGTGAGCTGCCCGAAGTGGATGCAATCAGGTCTGCAACAGCTTCGGCTTGCGACAGGTCCATCCTCCCATTGGCGAATGCGCGCTGAGTGAATTCGCCCGGTTTGGCCAATCGGCATCCGGCATCAATTAGTGTGCTAAGTATTTGCTGCTGAATCCATTGCGAGCCGTGACACGAAATCTCCACCACGTTTTCTCCGGTGAACGAATTTGGCCCCAGCATCACCGTAAGCACCACCTCGTCCAGCACATCTCCATCCGTTCCCAGTATGCGACCCAGATGCGCCGTGTGCGATGGCATCTTGGCAATATCGGCACCGCGCCACACTTTAGTCACAACGCTCAAGGCCTCAGGACCACTGATTCTGATTACCGCTATCCCTCCCATGCCGTGTGGCGTGGCTATGGCGCATATCGTGTCGTTGTTGTATGCTGTGTGGATGAATTCGCTCATGATTTATCGTCTTTTATGTTTATGGGTGTATCCATGCGTTGATGTTACACACGCTTTCCACGTTCTCCTCAATGTCGTCGGGCAGCGATACGAAGAAGTCGATTCCCGTCTCCGACTCCACTTCGTCAACGCTCACGGCATAGGTGCGTAGCGGCTTGTTGCATGCCTTGTTCTCAAAGATGAAGCCTATGGCGCGGATGGGAGTGGAGTAGGGCGAGAGCACCACCTTGAAATATCTTTCCGGTACGGGAATCTTCATCCCGCCTTTTCCTATGTATTCAGGATTGTCGCCCACAATCGGACCGGCCGCGATTATAAGTGCGCTGTCGCGACGAGCCCATTCCCTGAGTGTCTCTTCAAGCGTGTTCCAACCACCCTCGTTCAGGCTCTTTTTCTGTGGGCATACGTTGGTCATCATAAACGATGATGTCATAGCGTTCTCATCCCATTTCATGTCTCCGGCAGGTGCCATGTGACCGCGGTCGTATCCGCTTCTTGTGTAGTCCCACGGCCTTGCACAGCCTCTCACGTGCAAGTCTTCCTCAAAGTTGTTCACGCGGGGTAATTTCCCACGTGTCTCTTCGCCTGTGAGTTCATACACTACGCAGTTAGGCAGGTGCGTGTCCTTGTTGAAATGCACGGTGAACCCGGTGTATTCCACTTGCTCGTTGGTCTGCGACGACGGAATGCTCATCGTTTCCAGTTTTGCTCTCTCTTCCTGGCTAAGACGCTCCGACGCGGCGTCCATTTCGCCCTGTATCAGGCTCTTGGCCACAAAAAACAGCACGGCCACGAGCATCACACACCACAACGCTATCACCGCATTGCGCTTAAGCGACGTCCACTGCACTTTCTGATGTTTTCTCTTTGTTCCCATTTCAGTGGCAAAGGTAATGAAAATTCGTGGCTTGCTTAGAATCTGAACCTCACTAATTGTTATTGTGACGGAAAATATTTAATTTTGCACTTGATATTTTATGTGAATTTTATGGAAAACAAGGAAATTGTTAAACACATCTCCGGAAAATTGGGCCGTAGCCAAGCCGACGTGAACAAACTCATCGACGGGTTGTCAACGGTGCTGAAAAACAGCTGTGCCGTGATGGACACGGTGGCCATTCCGGGCTTCGGCACATTTGAGCCTAAGAAAAAGAGTGAGCGAGTTGTTCTGATGCCAAACACAGGCAAGCGCTTCCTTATACCGCCTAAAGTGGTACTTAATTTTAAGGTTAGTAATGTCTTGAAAAACAAACTAAAATGAATCAGAAACTATCATTCCCGGATATAGTGGAACAGTTGGCGCAGGTCACTAATTCGTCAAAGCGGGTGTGCGAACTGTTTCTTAAGGAACTATTCGCCACTATTTCGCAGGCGCTGATTGATGGCCAGAATGTCAGGATCAAGGGCATCGGCTCATTTAAGCTTACCAGTGTAGGGCAGCGGAATAGTATTGACGTGAACACCGGTGAGGAAATTGAAATACCACCACACACTAAGGTCGTTTTTATGCCCGACAAGGCTCTGGCTGAGGCTATTAACGAGCCGTTTGCGCATTTCGAATCTGTTGAACTGAGCGAAGAGCTCTCCGATGAGTTACTTAGCAGGGCGGGGGACGAGGCTCCTCTGTCCGACGATGCGTCGGCTGGCATTGCTGTGCCGACTGATGAAACGCAAGACGTGGCTGAATCCGAGATGGCTACTCCGCCTCCGTTCACTAAGTTCGCCCAGGTGGAATCGTTGCCATGCTCACCTGGGGGCGATGATATGGCCGAGCTGGCGGCGGCAGAACCTGAGCCCGAGCTTGAATCGGAGCCCTTCCCTGAGCCCGAACCGGCTCCCTTCCCTGAATCGGAACTGGCACCTATCCCCGAGACCGAGCCTCAACCTGAGTCTGATGCCGGTCGTGAGAAAGCTCCGCAGCATCACGAAGCAGCAACTTCCCCCTCTTCTAATGGCGATTCTGAGTCGGTCGCCGAAAAGCCGCTTTATTCGGAAAACGAACTTCGTAGCTTCGCCAGAAAATCCCTCTTCAAAGGATTTATATGGGGCGCACTTGTCGCGTTATTTATTTGTATGGTAGTTTTTTATCTGGCATATCCTAAAGTAATGCTTGAGAACAATAACGCCGGAGAAAAAGCCCAAGTCACTGCGGCGGCCGACACCGTTTCTTCTACAGAGACTACTGCGTCGGAGGATGCTATTGCTACTGCAAAAGTTGAGGAAAAACCGGCAGTTGTTCTCGACACGCTCACTGCTCAGATGGTGCTTTTCCGTATGGCGCGCAAGCATTACGGTGAACCTCATTTCTGGGTGTATATCTATCAGGAGAACCGTGATAAAATTAAGGACCCCAACAATGTGAACCCGGGAACCGTAGTGGTGATACCTCCGGCCGAAAAGTATGGTATCGACCCTAATAGCAAGGAAAGCGTTGACAAGGCAAAAGTTCTCTCTTACGAAATCCTGTCACGGTATTGACTTTGCACATCAGTGCCCCAGCTCCGAGAGGTGGAGTGGGGCACCGATATGGTCTATACTATCTATTCCAAGTGTAACTCTAATCTAAACCGTTGGTTAAAAGTCAAGGAGCTGTCAATCCAGCCCCTGCCATTTGCCCCTGATCTTTTTGCACTGAGTGTACAATGCGGGGCAGTTGAATATCAGATAATATTCTGAATCGGCTGGCTTCACCACTTGAACTCCGCGCCAGTTGGAATCCCAACCTTTGCCGTCAACTTGCAGGTATATCACCTCGCCATCATAGTCGCTTGAATATTGATACTTTGTAACAGGATCCACCCTCAAGCTCACCTTGTAGGGCTTACTCGGGCTGTATGCGTTCTCGGGTGTGGCTCCCACCAGCAGTGCCGCGGCCAGATATGGGCGTCCATAGCTGTCGTCTTCACGGAGCACTTCTTTTAGCCGGCGTTTTGTTCCGCTGGCATTTATCTGTGTGTTGTTTAAATCCAGTGCTTGGCTACCCAGATTGCTGTCGCGGTGGAACATCTCAAACGCCATTATCTGCAAAGCCACAGCACCCTGAGGCTCTTTCCCGAGCGTTTTTTGTAACTCTGTGAACTCCTCTATGCTTTGCGGAATCCTTGAAAATTCCACTTCTGCCGTTTGGCTCTTGTCCCACCTGTCGTGGTTAATCTTTCCCTTTAACTTGAATGTGATTTTTGTAGCGGGGCTTAGTTGCTCCGTGGCGGCTTGAGTTTCACCCTGATTTCCATTGGATGAGATGGCGGCCTGTTCCTGCCCGCAAGCCACTAACGCTGTCATGCAAATAAAGGCTGATAGTATGTTCCTTTTCTTCATCATTGTAATGCTTCGTTATTTTACTTCAGTCAATAAAATTCACGATGCAAAGTAACTGACATTTCTCCGATGGGTGTTAGGAAAAAAGTGTAAATAATTTGTAAAAGGTTAATGTTTTGGCTTGTTTTGTTTTGTTTATTTTAGCGTTTCAATCTTTCTAAAACGTGGAAAAACAAGACTTTGATTCAGCGCAAATTTACAAATCAGCGGCTGGAGGCCGTTCACTCCTTGTGGTGCTCTTTTTTGTATTTCGATGGCGATACTCCATACATTTGCTTAAAGATGCGCGAGAAGTGCGCCATGTCATAGAAGCCGCACTCTAAGGCCACGTCGCCTATGGGCATTTCTTCGTTGGTCTCGAGCATGTGGCGGGCGCGGTTCATTCTGATGTTTGAAATGTAGGTGGCCGGGTTCACACCGGTGATTGTGTGAATCTTTCTCCTGAGTTGGGAACCTGTCATGGCCATCTGCGACGCGAGGCCTTCCACGCTTATGTCGCCCGATTTGATGTTGGCGTAAACCAGACTTACAAATCTGTCTATGAATTGCTGGTTCGCATTGCTATGCTCACTCTCGTCCTTGGCCGCAAAGTCCTTGTTTTGGAATCGCTTCATTAGCATTTTGCGCTGCTTTATCAGGTTACAAACCAGAGTTGTTAACTCGTCTTTGTTAAATGGTTTGTTTAGGTATGCGTCTGCCCCCGCTTCTATGCCTTTTATGCGGTCCTCTTCAGCCGTTTTAGCCGTTATCACCACAATGGGGATATGACACAGTAATTCCGACTTGCGTATCTGTTGGCTCATTTCCAGACCGTCCATTTCCGGCATCATCAGATCGGTGACTATTAGGTCGGGTAGTATCTCCTTGGCCTTGCTGATGCCTTCTTTTCCTGTGCGTGCATAGAACACTGAATATTTGTCCTCAAGTATCGACCCTATGTAGTACGAAACGTCGGAGTGGTCCTCTACAACCAATATGCGTTTTTTGCCATCTTCATCATCTCCTGCATCAGTCACGTTTGCCTCTACCGATGTTATGCTTTCCACCTTTGTGGAATTATCCTGCATGAAGTCGAATTTCGTGAGTGTATCTTCACTGTGGTGAAGTGGAAGTCTCACGGTGAAAATTGTTCCTTCTGATAGTGTGCTATAAACTGTGATTTTTCCTTCGCAGGCCTTAACTATCTGGCTTACAAGTGAAAGTCCTATGCCTGTGCCCATATCCCCGTCGGTCACCGCCTTGCCTTGATAGAACGAGTCAAAAATGTGCGGTAGGTCCTCAGGGTCAATTCCTCGCCCGTTGTCTGCCACCGTTAGCACCAGATTGTCGTCCTCTCGCTTGGTGGTGACGTAAATTTTGCCGTACGATGGTGTGAACTTTATGGAATTCGATATAAGGTTATCCACAATGCGCTTGATGTAGTGGGGGACAAAGTCCATATTTATCTCATTCTCAGCCGATACGAACGACAGTTCAATGCGTTTCTGGGCGCAAGTTTCCTGATAGCTCTCGGCTATCATGTTCACGTATGTCACTATATTCCCGTTCTGCCAGTCGGGGGTGCCTATGGCCGACTTCACTTTGCTGATATCCAGCAGTTGGTTAATGAGTTGCAGCAGGTTGTTGCCCTGTCGCGAAATTATGGAGGCGCGGCGCCTCACCACATCTTTTTTAGGCTCTTCGTCTTCCTGCATCTGCTCCGACAGGCCCAGAATCACCGTCAGCGGGGTGCGGAACTCATGGGTGATGTTGGTGAAGAATTCAGTCCGTGTTTGCTCCAGTTTGTTCAGTAACTTGGTGTTGCGCGAGCGCATCCTCAGCGAGTATAGTAGGAACGATATCATCACCGTTGCGAGCAGGAACACAAGAATCAGTAGCACTATGAACACGTTCTTCACAGTGCGCTCATTCTTGTAGCTTTTCTTCACCACGTCAATCTCGGCCTGACGGCGGTCGCGCTCAAGCTTAATCCGCATATTCTGAATTTGGTTGCGGCTTTCTTCACTCGATATTTTCGACTGATAGTCATTGTATTCAATAAAATACTTCAGGGCTTCTCGGTCGTTCCCGTTTTTGTCGGCAAGCTGATATTTGAGGTATGCCACATCGGCCATGTGACCTATGGAATTGATTTCAGTGGCCACTGTGTCGCTTTGCCTTATGTATTCGGCAGCGGTGCGTGTATCACCTCTCTTCAGATACACCCTGGCCAGCGCTTCGCTCGCGTTGAGCCAGTGCCACATATCTTCGCTCTCTTTCATCAGGTCGTAAGCTATCTTATATTCCTCAATGGCTTTCGCCAGCTTACCGTCTTTCTCGTATAGGTCTCCGAACGATGCATGGTTCAGGGCTATACCCAGTTGAGAACCGGCCGCCTCATTCTGTTCCAGCGACTTTCTGTAGTAAACCCATGCTGAGTCCGTCTCGTTGCGATGTTCCATAATCGCGCCTAAATTCGCGTAATTAATGGCTTGACCCAGTGAACTTTCCAGCTCTCGCTCTCCCTCAAGGGCCATCCTCAGAATGGTGTCCGCGGCCGCATAGTCTCCTATTGTCATATAGATGTTGCCTATTCCGTTGAGCGATATCACGCGGTTCTTTTTGGCATCCCACGATTTCTTGTCGCTGTATTGCTCGCACACTGTAAGGGCTTGGTAGTGGTACGACGTGGCTTCGTCCATTATTCCCACTCGCCGATAGTTTGTGCCCATATTGTTCAGTGCGCGTATTATCTCCACCGTGTCGTTCAGTTTGCAGGCTATCTCATAGCCCTTGCTGTGCTGCTCTATGGCCTCTTCAAACATGGAGTTGTTCCTGTAGAGCTTGCCCAGATATTTCAGGGCTACCATCTCCCCGCCCAGGTCTTCGTGCTTGGCCAGACTCTGAGTGAACTCCTTTAGCGAATCTATGTCGTTGATTCCCTGCGCAATGCTGTCTATTTTGTGGATGTGGTCATAGTCTGCCTTGTGCTTGTTGTGGCCACCGCACGACGTGGCTATCGGCAACAACATACACATTATTGCTACTATTGTAGCGTGAACTGCGTTTCGTTGGATTAAGCTAAACATTCTTCTTGTCATATTCCGGTATAGGTGGGTTCTATAAATTAACTTGCGGTGATTTATAGAGAACTCCTATAATCTATTCTTTGGTAATTATTCTCACGGTCGCTGATGCGTAGCTCCGTGATCGTCATAGCCTACAAAAGTAGTAAAATGTTTCATTTACTGCAAGTTTTAGCCCCAATCATTCGCAAAAATCATGAGCGAAACTGCACTATTAAGCTCAAAACTACACCACGGTTTTTGGCTTAATCCCGATTCGGTCAGTAGGATTTATGCTAGAGCAGATTTTATTTTGAGAAGGTTGCGAAGAGATTGTCGAAGGCATAGCGGGCTATGGTGAGACAATTTCTGAAGCAAGATGCCGAAAGAAAACTGTTATGGCATAAATAGACATTCTAAAACCGCCTTTTGTCGGCCTAATGACCGATTCGGGTTAATTCTTCATGTGCTTCAGCACTTCGGCCTTGTCCAGAACCACCCACACTGTGTCCACCGTTTGCCCTTGGCGGACGCCCATCTGGCGGAGCGGATTGGCAAAATCCTTGTCCAGAACTTCCACGTCATCAATGAAGTAATCGGTCTCGCCTCGATTTTCAAAGATATTCTTCAGTCCCCACACGGCATGGTACTTCACTTTCACTTTCCAACCCTCCACTTGTGCTTGGTATAGCACGTTAATCAGCGAATCCTGGTCGTTCCGGTCGTTGTCGAACGAAAACTGGAATGGATCTCCGCTGGTGTTCATTCCGGTTTGGGTAAGATTCATGCGTCCTTCCCACGAATCCCAGATAACGCCTTTCTGCGCAAATTCTATCAGGTTACCCACTTTCTCGCCTCGCGAGTAATTCTCTTTGCATCCGGTCAGCGACAGCAACGCAACGGCTGCAATCGTCACATTCAGTAAAACTCGTTTCATCATTGTCTCGTCTTTTTATGATTCGGGATAAATTTCGGGATTTTCTGGTTGATTTGCAAAAACTGTGCCAAAATCTTGCGTCGTCTCACGCCTCTCCGTTGGCATCTTCTTTCTCCGCCTCTTGTTTAGCGCCTCTCGGGAAATTGAATATTATTGATATCACCACCATTAGTGCCAGGGCCCAAGCATAATAAAGATAGGGAAGGAACGAGACTGGCGACAGTTTGGCCAAGCCGGCTGCAAGGAGTGTCTGCGCTCCGTAGGGTATGACACATTGTATTATGCACGAACAGGTGTCCAGAAGGCTTGCTGTCTTGCGGGGGGCGATATTGAATTCTCTCGATATCGACTTCGCGATCTTGCCCACCGTGATAATGGCTATCGTGTTATTGGCCGTGCACACGTTCACTATGCTCACCAGTGCGGCGATGCTTGCCTGAGCCCCACGGCTTCCGTGAATGCGGCGTGTCAGAGCCGAAATAATGAACTTGATGCCTCCGTTGTAACTTATTACTTCCAGCAGGCCGGCGGCGAGCAGGGTCACTATTATCAGGTCGCTCATGCCCTTTATTCCGTCACCCATCATTGCGCACATGTCCATTATGCCTGTGTTGTGAGTGGTCAGTGCCAGGATTATGCACGACGCTATGCCCAGCGTGAGCACTAACAGCACGTTTATGCCCGCCATAGCGGTCACTATCACTATCAGGTAGGGGAGAATCAGGTACCAGTCGGCCGATGCAGCATTCACCGGTATGGCACTGGCCGACGAACCGGCCACAAAGTAGTACGTTATCACCATCAGTGCCGCTGGCAACGCTATTTTGATGTTTGCCTTGAACTTGTCGTTCATCTTCAGTTTCTGGGTGCGTGTCGCGGCTATGGTGGTGTCGGAGATGAACGACAGGTTGTCGCCGAAAAACGACCCGCCCAGCACCACAGCCACGTAGAATGCTGTGTCTCCGCCTGTCATCTCTGCCATCTGCGCGGCAAAGGGGGTGAGCGCCACTATTGTGCCCACCGACGTGCCTATCGACATCGAAATGAAGCAGGTGGTGATAAACAGGCCCGGAAGCAAAAACCACTCAGGCAGTGCCCGCAGGCTCAGGCTTACCGTGGCGTCTATCGAACCTACTCCGCTGGCAAGCGCCGAGAATGCTCCGGCCAGGATGAAAATCCATATCATGTACAGGATGTTGGTGTTGGCAGCGCCGGTCGAGAATATCTCTATCCGCTCGGTTATTTTCATCCTGGGCATGGTCATAAGTGCCCACATGCTCGCCACTATAAATGCTATGGACAGAGGCATCTTGTAGAAGTCTCCTATTGCCGCGCTCACTCCCACGTATAGCCCAAGGAATACTACTATGGGCGACAGTGCGAGCAGTCCGCTCGTCATGCTTATCTTGTCTTGTGCCATTCCGTTCTTCTTTTTTGTGATACTATCAGGGCAAAGCCATGACCTCTAAGTTGGGGCTAGCCCATCATCATAAAAAATCCTGCTAACAGTTTGTTTTGTTAGCAGGCCTTTGTATCTGAGGTCGGTAGCGGATTCGAACCGCTGTGCCCGGTTTTGCAGACCGATGACTAAACCACTCATCCAACCGACCGTCTTGTTTTTTGCGTTTGCAAAATTAGAACTTTTTTTTCTTTTCTGCAATTATCTGTTCACATTTTTTCAAATCTGTTGTTTTTTCATCTCCATCATGCCCTGATTTGTCTTTCGTTTTGCACTCATCGGCAAGCGGGCAACCGGCACAGCGTACTGAGGAAGTTTGGGCCTTTCGGTACTGCCGCACTATGCTTCTTATGGCCACCACCACGGTCGCTGCCAGTATCACACCCACTATCCAGTATTGAATCGTTGCGCTCATTGTTTCTTCTGGCTGAATGCTTTGCGTATCTGGGTGCTGAGTTTAGCCGGTGTCAGATCTTCAGGGTAGTCGCTGAATGGCAATATCAGCGTGCATCCGTTTTTGAATTCTGAGCAGCCGTAGGCTGTGCGGCCTTTCAGCAGATGACCTTTCCCGCACAAGGGACACGTGATTTCTTCTATGCTTTTCACGCGTGGTGCACGTGGCTTTTTCTCTTTAGTGCCGCCAAGCTGGCTTTTCTCAGCCATTGGCTGTTCCACGGCTATGCTGCGGCTGGTATTGTCTCGCAAAACGTTCAGCACAATCTCATTCACCATTATCTTCAGTTCGGCAATGAACTGACCGGCGCTGAACTCTCCGCGTTCTATCTTGCGAAGCTTGTTCTCCCACAGGCCGGTTAGTTTGGCCGATTTGAGCAACTCTTCCTTTATGGTGTCGATTAGTTGCGTGCCGGCGGGAGTGGGGACCAGGCTCTTGCGCTCTTTCCTTATGTAGTGGCGCTTGAACAGGGTCTCTATTATTGCCGCTCTGGTCGAGGGGCGGCCTATGCCGTTCTCCTTCATGGCATCGCGCAGTTCCTCGTCTTCCACGGTCTTGCCGGCGGTTTCCATTGCTCGCAGAAGCGTACCTTCGGTATATGGCTTGGGCGGTTGCGTGCTTTTTTTGTTCAGCGACGGCTCGTGAACTCCGCTTTCGCCCTTCTCAAACAGGGGCATTGCGTTGTTCTCTTCGTCATTCTCGGTGGTCTCTTCTTTCTCTTTATTGTATATAACGCGCCAACCTTCTTTTAGTATTTGCTTTCCGGTTGCCTTAAACTCATGTTTGCCCACGTTCGCCATTACAGTAGTAGTGGCAAACTCGCAGTCGGGGTAGAACGCTGATATGAATCTCTTGGCTATAAGGTTATAGACAAGCTTCTCTTCGCGGCTCATTGCCACGCTTTGTGGCGGCACGTTGGTGGGGATTATTGCGTGGTGGTCGGTAACTTTCGTGTTGTCGAACACTTTTTTGCTTTTCGGCAATTTCCCTGCCAGCACCGGAGCGGTGAGGTTGGCGTATGGTGTCATGGCCTGCATTATGCCGGGCACTTTGTCATATATGTCCTCGCTGAGGTAGGTGGTGTCCACACGTGGATATGTGGTCACTTTTTTCTCGTATAGCGACTGGATGAGCTGAAGCGTCTGGTCGGCACTGAACGAGAATTTCTTATTGCATTCCACCTGAAGGCTCGTCAGGTCGAAGAGCCGTGGCGGTGCCTCTTTGCCTTTCTTTGTGGCGATGTCGCCTATCACTATTGGCTCATTCTTGATTTCCGAAATAACCGTCTCTGCGTCGGCCTCACTCTTGAAGCGGCCTTTGGTGGAGTTGAACGTGGTGCCGCGGTACAGGGTCTTTATTTCCCAGTAGTCTTCGGGGACAAAGTTCTCTATTTCGCGCTGACGGTTCACTATCAGCGCCAGTGTGGGGGTCTGAACGCGGCCTATCGACAGTACGCTTTGCGCCATCCCGCTCCGGTACTTCAGGGTGTATAGGCGAGTAGCGTTCATCCCCAGTATCCAGTCGCCTATAGCGCGCGATAGTCCGGCGTAGTACAAGTTGTTGAACTTTTCTCCGGCCTCCAGATGGGCGAATCCTTCGCGTATGCTCTCATCGGTTAGCGACGATATCCACAATCTCTTCACCGGTATCTTGCAGCCGGCTTTCTGATACACCCACCGCTGAATCAGTTCTCCCTCCTGACCGGCATCACCGCAGTTGATGACTTCCTCGGCGCTTCCTATAAGCGTCTCAATAACATGGAACTGCTTCTTTATTCCATCATCGTCTATCACTTTTATCCCGAACCGCTCCGGTATCATCGGCAGTGAGCCCAGGCTCCAGCGCTTCCACAGGTCGGTGTAGTCGGCCGGCTCTTTAAGTGTACACAGGTGCCCTAAGGTCCACGTCACCTGGTAGCCGTTACCTTCGTAGTAGCCGTCGTGGCGGTCATTTGCACCTATCAGTCGCGCTATGTCGCGAGCCACGCTGGGTTTCTCTGTAACACAAACTTTCATTCGCCCAGTTTCATTAGTTTTGCCTCGTCCCACAGTGCATCCATTTCGGCAAGGGTCAACTCGTTAATTCTGCGCCCTTGGGCTTTGGCCTGTTGCTCTATGTAGTTGAAGCGGCCTATGAATTTACGGTTGGTCTTTTCCAGTGCATTGTCGGG
>CALAVE010000048.1 GCA_937892215.1 uncultured Porphyromonadaceae bacterium | reverse complement strand
AAGGCCACACTACAAGAACAAATCAAGCATCTTTAATTTTTTGTCATGTACTTAACTCCATTATAGTAGTTAAAAGCAACATCACACAATTCCACTTTTTCTGGCCTAAGAATATCAGTATATACTGATTTTAGTGAATAACAATGATAAAATGCATAATAACCGATGCTTGTAACCGAACTTGGTATTTTAATTGATTCCAATCCGCTACAATAATTAAATGCCCAGTCGCCGATGCTTGTAACCGAACTTGGAATTTTAATTGACTTCAATCCGCTACAATAATTAAATGCCATGTCGCCGATGCTTGTAACCGAACTTGGAATAATGGTGTTTTGACTTCCCACTCTCAGCGTATTGGTTTCTGTTTCAATGATAGCATTGCAATTATTTCTTGAGTCAAAATTTTTGTTAAACTCGTTTACCGTAATAGACTCCAAATTCTTGCACGAAAACGGTTGGCCTATTATTTTACTAAATCTCTCTCCGATATTACTAAGTGACTCTCCGATAACTAAATTACAAAGGCTATCACATCCTGTAAAAGCGCCATAACCTATCGAAGTCACCGAATTAGGAATAACTATTTCTTTAATTTTAGAGAAGTGTTTGTTGTATCCATCATAGCACAACAAACCGTTAGGTATTGTTTCAACTTCCTCACCAAACACGAATGAACTGATATTTTCACACCCGCGAAATGCAGACACCTGATCATAAGAAGTAATTCCATCTAAATCACCTTCCTCTGCAATAGCCCAACACCAATATTCACAATTTTTTGCATTCCACGTGACGCTTTCTAGGGCTTTACAATTACTAAAAGCTACACGACCCATATATTTCAATCTTGACGGGAGTATTATAGAAGTGAGGCTCGTACAGTTACCAAAAGCGTATTTCCCTATTACAACATCAACTGCATCTCGTATTTTCACTTTTTTTAATCCCGTACAATTACAAAATGCCTCCACACCAATAGATGTCACAGTATTTGCGATTGTGACTGATGTTAGATTTCTGGCACGGTAAAATGCAAACGGCGCAATAGATGTAACTGTATATTTAGAGCCTTTATAGCTCACTCTTTTAGGAATCTCAATATCACCCACAAGATTTAAATATTGATCATTACGTGGTCCAAATTCTGGATCAAATGCATTATCTCCTTCTTCTAATTCTTCTCGTACTACAGCTGCAGTTAATTTGCTGGGATTTAGTACATACCACAAATCGCCTATCAACACTCTTTCTTCTGTGGATGCTTTTGCACTAAAGCAACATAATATAGCAAACACAATTGCCACTACATTTCTACCCGTTTTGATAATCTCGTTCTTCATTTCTTCATAATTTTATCAGTTAATAATCAGTTATTTGTCATTATTACACATACACTAAAAGCGCAGACCTTTAATTATGTTACCATTGAGGCATCGGCAAACGCCCGAGTAAATAACACAACAAAGTCCACGCCTTAGCATATTGCAACCCACATCTGATGCGGGATTACGATACGCACGACATGAACGTCATTGGTGATTATCTTTACTCCTATGAAATTTTGCCGATTTTCAATGGGATAACACCCTAACGCTCATTACATTTTTAATAGTCCTGAGATTATTTCGCAACTCTTTGCGACTGCAGAACTGTTGCAAATATAACACTTGTTTCCCATATACACAAGGCTATGTAAAGCAATAATTCATAAAATTCAAGCAATTTCTATAATAATGCCCATTCCTATATCCCCCATTTTTTTCTTCGGTAGAAAACTATCGCCTTTTCTTTTTGCAACTTGCAACTATTTTTCTTAATTTTGTCATTGATTAAGTCTGAGTGCGGCCGCTTGTGCCGGTTCTGCCGGATTCATCCTTGCTCTCAGAGCCAAACAACTGTTGATTTCATTTTTTTAAACTCATTTTGATATGAAGAAACATAACTTTTACGCTGGTCCCTCTATTCTGAGCCAGTACACCATTGACAAAACCGCCGAAGCCATTCACGACTTCGCCGGAACAGGCCTTTCTATTCTGGAAATTTCACATCGCAGCAAGGAATTTACTGCGGTTATTGAAGAGGCTCAACAACTCTTCAAGGAACTGCTCGACATCCCTCAGGGATATCAAGTGCTTTTCCTCGGCGGTGGCGCAAGCATGCAGTTCTGCATGGTGCCGTTCAACCTGCTCAAGACTAAAGCCGCTTACCTCGACACGGGCACTTGGGCTAACAAGGCCATCAAGGAAGCTAAACTCTTTGGAGAAGTGGATGTTGTGGCTTCTTCTAAGCCCGACAACTACACCTACATCCCCAAGGGATACACGGTCCCGGCCGATGCCGACTATTTCCACATCACCACTAACAACACCATCTACGGAACCGAAATCCGTCAGGACTTCGACCTCCCGGTGCGCCTTGTTGCCGATATGTCAAGCGACATCTTCACCCGACCCATCGACGTGTCGAAGTATGACCTGATTTATGGCGGTGCTCAGAAGAACATAGCACCGGCCGGTGTCACTTTCGTTATAGTAAAGGAAGACGTGCTCGGAAAGGTTGACCGACCCATTCCCACCATGCTCGACTATCGCACTCACGTGGACAAGGGCTCCATGTTCAACACTCCTCCGGTGCTCCCCATCTTCTCGGCCGTTCAGACTCTTCGCTGGTACAAGGAAATGGGTGGCGTAAATCGCCTTGAGCAACTCGACAACGAAAAGGCCGCACTTCTCTACGACGCCATCGACTCCAGCCGCTTCTTCGTGGGCACAGTCGCCCCCGAAGACCGCTCCATCATGAATGTGTGCTTCGTAATGAAACCTGAATATAAGGAACTGGAAAAAGACTTCCTCGATTTCGCCACCACCAAGGGCATCGTCGGCATCAAGGGGCACCGCAGCGTGGGCGGCTTCCGCGCTTCGCTCTACAACGCTCTCCCCATCGACAGCGTTCGCGTTCTTGTGGATGCCATGAAGGAGTTTGAAAACAAGCATTAATCCACTAAAAACATCTTTATTATGAAAATATTAGTTGCTACTGAAAAGCCTTTTGCTCCCATTGCTGTGGCTGGCATCAGGGAAGTGATTGAGAATGCGGGACACACGCTCGTTCTCGTGGAGAAAGGTACTAAAGCCGATATGATTGCCGCTGTTGCCGACTGCGCCGCTCTTATCGTTCGCAGCGACAAGGTGGATAAGGAAGTTTTCGATGCTGCTCCGCTCCTCAAGGTTGTGGTTCGTGCCGGAGCCGGTTACGATAACATCGACCTCGCCGAAGCCACCGCACACGGTGTTTGCGTCATGAACACTCCCGGACAGAACAGTAATGCCGTGGCCGAATTGGTATTCGGAATGCTTCTCTCCCTTGTCCGTAATCGCTTCAATGGCACTTCGGGCACCGAACTCAAGGACAAGACTCTGGGCATCCACGCTTATGGTGCTGTGGGACGCAATGTGGCACGCATCGCCAAGGGATTCGGAATGAAAGTCTCTGCCCTCGACCCGTTTGTGGCCGACGAGGTGATGATAGCCGACAACGTTACTCCAGTTCACTCTGTTGACGAACTCTACTCTGCCAACCAGTACGTCAGCCTGCACATACCGGCTAACGACCAGACGCGCCGCTCGGTGGGCAAGCACCTCCTGTCACTCCTCCCGAAAAACGGCGTTCTCATCAACACCGCTCGCAAGGAAATCATCAACGAGGAAGAACTTGCACAAGTGCTCTGCGAACGTACCGACCTGCGATATGTTGCCGACGTGAAGCCCGACTGCGCCGACGAACTGGAAACTCAATTCCCCGAGCGCCTGCTGTTTACACCCAAGAAAATGGGCGCACAGACTTCAGAGGCCAACATCAACGCCGGCCTCGCTGCTGCCCGTCAGGTGGTGGCTCACCTCACCGACGGTTGGAACAAGTTCCAAGTCAACAAATAAGAATCTTGATTTCACGAAATCAGAAGGAGGCTGATGGCACTAATGCCAATAGCCTCCTCCTCGTTCATACGCAAACTATCTCTTTAGCCCAGCCACGTCAGCCTAACGACCTATTCGAGTTAACCCGCATCTGTCATTAGGATTTATGTCAGAACAGATTTATTTTTGAGTAGGTTGCGAAGAAATTGTCGAAGGCATAACGACCTATGGCGAGACAATTTCTGAAGCAAGATGCCAAAAAGAAACTGTTATGGCATAAATAGACTTTATATTTAACCTTTCGTCGGCCTAATGGCAGATGCGGGTTATAGCAGTGCCTTAACCTTCTCTTCCAAGGCTGCTCGTGTGGTCGAGCCCACGTTGCGGTCCACCAGTTCGCCGTTCTTGAAGAATAGCAGTGTGGGTATGTTGCGGATATTATACTCGGCGGCAAGGTCCATGCCCTCATCCACGTCATATTTTCCTATCAGTACCCGGCCTTCATACTCATGAGCCAGTTCCTCCACTATCGGGGCGATGCTCTTGCAAGGGCCGCACCATTCTGCCCAGAAGTCAATAACTATCGCCTTTCCTGTTGCGATTTCTTGTTTTGCGTTCTCGTCGTTGAAAATAAAAGCCATTTTTTCTTTTGATGATTATATGTTAATAATTTAGATTTTTTTGTTCACTTCGTAAACCATCTCCGAATCCTCAAGGAACGTGATGAATTCCTTTGTCAGTGGCACGTTGAACTTGGATTTCATCAGTATGTGTTGATTATGCTCCTCGTCATGGATATTGAAATAGAGTTCACACACATTTTCTTTCACATCGCTCTTGATGTAGTCCTTTATCATTCCGGCCTGCCGGAACTGATCCTCATTAAGCGTCACCACTATGTTATGAACCATCTTTCCCTTCTCATTCTCCAGCAGTTCTATGCTCTTCAGACGGAATTCCACGTTCTTATTGTACTTGCTTCGCTCTGTAAATGTGCCGCGAACAATCAGCGAATTGCCCACTATTCCATACTTGCTGAAGTTTACAAAACTGTCTCCGAACAGCATCACCTCGTATGTCCCGCTGTAGTCCTCTATAACCATTCGCCCATAGAGATTGCCCGTCTTTGACGGACGCTGAACGTAGTCCACCACTATCCCGCCAAACACCAGTTCCTGATCCTTGTACCGCTCCTTGTCCTTCTCTTTCTCTTTTAGCTCCAGCAGCGTTGTATTGCAGCCGAAACGCATTTCTATGTAGTATGGATCAAGCGGATGCGCCGACAGATACATGCCCACCAACTCGCGCTCGCGCTTCAGTAATTCTATCCGAGGCCACGATTCCGCCTTGGGTATCTCGGGATGAACAGCCTCCAGTTCGTCGGCGATGTCCCCAAAGAGCGACATGCCTTGGTTCTGCTTGTCCTGCTGATAACTCTGCCCGTAGCGGATAAGGGTGTCCCCAAACGTTTCCTTCTTGCTGTTCTCCTCAAAGAAGTCCTCGCGCTTTATGCCGTCAAAGCAGTCGAATGCTCCTGAAAGTGCGAAGTTCTCTATCACTCGCCGGTTACACACGCTCAGGTTCACTCGCTCTATAAAGTCGAAGATGCTCTTATAAGGACCGTTTTTCTCGCGCTCATCTATTATCATATCGGCCACCGCGGTACCCACGCCTTTTATTCCGCCCAGTCCGAAACGGATATCGCCTTTCTTGTTGGCGCTGAAACTGCTGAACGACTCATTCACGTCGGGGCCTTTCACCTGGATGCCCATCGTCTTGCACTCGTCCATGAATTTCGACAGTTTGTCAGTGTCGTTAAGGTTTCGGCTAAGCACTGCCGCCATGTATTCCGACGGATAATTCGCCTTCAGATAGGCTGTCTGATATGCCACCCAACTGTAGCACGTTGCGTGCGACTTATTGAATGCGTATGACGCGAATTTCTTCCAATCCTCCCATATCTTGTTCAGCACTTCCCGCTTGTATCCGTTTTTTTCACCGCCCTCATAGAACAGGCCTTCCAGATGGTTCATCTTCTCTATCTGCTTCTTTCCCATCGCCTTGCGCAACGTGTCGCTCTGCCCCCTGGTAAATCCGGCCAACTGACGCGACAATAACATCACCTGCTCCTGATACACCGTGATTCCGTAGGTATCCTTCAGATACTTCTCCATGCACGGTATATCGTAGGTTATCGGCTGACGGCCGGTCTTGCGCGCAATGAACTGTGGAATGTAGTCCATCGGCCCCGGACGATACAGTGCGTTCATTGCTATCAGATCCTCAAACGTGCTGGGCTGAAGCTCTATCAGATACTTCTGCATTCCCGCCGACTCAAACTGGAACGTACCGGTGGTCCTTCCCTCGCAATAGAGTTTGTATGTCTTGGGGTCGTCTATCGGGATTTTCTCTATGTCTATGTCTATGCCGTGCGTGGCCTTTATGTTGGCAAGGGCCTCCATTATTATCGACAGGGTTTTCAGCCCCAGGAAGTCCATCTTTATCAGTCCTGTGGACTCTATCACGCTTCCCTCATACTGGGTCACTATCAGTTTCGACCCGTCTTTGTCGGTCGCAGTGCTCACCGGAACCCAGTCGGTGATGTCGTCTCGGCCTATTATCACGCCGCAGGCGTGAACTCCTGTGCTTCGAACCGTACCCTCCAACTTCTCGGCATACTTTATGGTCTCGCCCACCAGCGGATTCTCGTTGTCGCGCTCCTTGGCAAACTCAGGGAACGCCTTCAGGCAGTTCTTCACCGTCACTTTCATCTTCTTGCCAGGCTTTTCCTCTGGCATGTCATTCGGGCGGTTAGGCACAAACGCAGCCAGACGGTTACTCTCCGGAATGGGCAGATTCTCCACACGAGCCACGTCTTTTATTGCCATCTTTGCGGCCATTGTGCCGTAGGTGATAATGTGCGCCACCTTCTCCGCTCCGTATTTCTCTGTCACGTATTTCAGCACTTTAGCACGACCGTCATCGTCAAAGTCCACATCTATATCGGGCAGTGAGATTCGGTCGGGATTCAGAAAGCGCTCAAACAGCAAGTCATATTTCATCGGGTCCACCTTTGTGATTCCCAGACAGTAGGCCACAGCTGAACCGGCCGCCGAGCCTCTACCGGGGCCCACCGAGCACCCCAACTTCGGAGCAGCCTTGATGTAGTCCTGAACTATAAGAAAGTAACCCGGAAAACCCATATTCTTTATCGTTTCCAACTCAAAGTCCAGCCGCTCCCTGTGCTCTTCGTCCAGTTCTGGCCACACTTCTTTTGCACCCTCATACACCAGATATCGCAGGTAGTCATCCTCGTTCTCAAACCCGTCGGGCAACGGGAAATCGGGCAAGATGGGCTTGTGGTCTATCGAGTATATCTCCACCTTTTCCAGAATCTCGTTTGTGTTCTGCAGGGCCTCCGGCACATCGTCAAACAGTGCGTTCATCTCCTCCTGGGTCTTGAACCACTCTTGCTTGGAGTACATCATCAGGTTCTCGTCCTCCAGCGTCTTGCCTGTCGATAGGCATATCAGGCGCTCATGGGCGTCGGCGTCATCCTCGTTGGTGAAATGAGAGTCGTTGGTGCACACCAGTTTCACTCCAAGTTCTTTCGACAGCTCCATCAGCACCTTGTTCACCTCCACCTGATGCGGATAAGTCTCATGGTTAGCGCGCGCCACGGTCGCCTTGTGACGTTGCAGCTCCAGGTAGTAGTCATCGCCAAACACGCTCTTGTACCACAGTATCGTCTCGCGAGCCTTCGCTATGTCGCCGTTCATTATCTGGCGCGGAACCTCGCCACCCAGACAGGCCGAACACACTATCAGGCCCTCATGGTGCTTGGCCAGTTCGTCATGGTCGGTTCGCGGATGCATATAGAAACCGTCTGTCCATGCTTTCGACACAAGTTTCACCAGATTATGATAACCTGTCAGGTTCTTCGCCAGCACTATCAGGTGGCGGCCGCGGTCAGCCTTGTCTGTATGCTCGGTCTGCTTGCCGTTGGCCACGTACATCTCACATCCGAATATCGGTATGAATAGTCGCTTCTTTGCCTCCGCTATCTTAGTCTCCAACTCTGCCACCTTCTCCGTGTCCACGGGCTCTTTAAGGCGCTCTGAGTCAAGTTCCTTGTTCAACTCTTTCAACTCCTTTTCCACGTCGCCGTTCTTCCGGCCCACGTAGTCATGGAATTCCTTGATTCCGAACATATTTCCGTGGTCGGTCAGCGCCATGCCACGCATCCCGTTGGCCATGGCCTTGTCCACAAGGCTCGTAACCGACGACTGCCCGTCCAGTATCGAATATTGCGAATGCACATGAAGGTGTACAAATGGTATCATCTCTCAGTAGTTTTTTAATATGGTGGGCGACATAAATTAACTTCCTATGATTTTGAATTTATAGAACACACCATAAGTTTTACACGATTTTTTGGAGTGTAAAATTAATCAATTTTATACTCCTAATCAATATTTTTCCACAGAAGTTATTAACAATCTCATCTTTTGAATTGCTCGCTCTCTGATTCTCTTGTGGTTTACGGCTTTATCCCCCTCACAAGACTCTCTTCATATATCACATTATCACATTGATATCCTTCAAGTATTCCCACACCCCGGTAACCAGTCCGTAAAGCGATAGTAACAGAATCAGGCTGCCCATCACCACGTTTATCTTACGCATCGTCTTGAAATTGAACTGACTGCGCACCTTGTCCACAGCATACGTTATCATCGCCCACCAGGTCAGAGCACCCACCACTATCATCGCGTAGCCTATCAGTATCAGGTACCAACTGTGCTCCGGCATCGGGAATGCGAAACGTGCGAAAAGCGGAATTATAAGGAATATTATCATCGGGTTCGACAACGTCAGCACAAATCCCGTCAGCATCTCCTGCGTCGGGTTGTTTCGCTTGTCTCCGTCATCTTCTATGTTATGCGGAACCGGGGTGTGGCTTATCATATACACGGCATACACCAGAAGCAGCACGCTTCCCACCACTTGAAGGATGTGCTGGTTGGCCTCTATCCAGTCCGTTACTATACTCATTCCCAACCCGGTCAGCAGGCAGTACAGCAAGTCCGACACCGCAGCCCCCACACCTGTATAGAAACCGCAGTTCCGGCCGTTATTCAGCGTGCGCTGCACACACAGTATGCCTATTGGCCCCATCGGGGCCGACAGTATCACGCCTATTGAAAAACAACCTACTATTATCGAAAACAGTAACTCCATTGGTCTATTTGCGGCACAAAGATAATAAAATTTGGAAATATATTGCTAACTTTACGCTCGAATTATTATGGTGTGTTCTATAAACGAACACATCGGTACCTTTAGAGCACACATAAAACTGCACGCATTTATGAGCACTCCGCACCGTTCTCTCATACTGACTCTGATTGCAACTATCAGCCTATCCGCTATCGCATCATCCACCTACAACACCATCCACAACCGCTTCGGCGCTCTCTTACGACCCGGCACGGGCACAACTCTTTCCGACAACTTTCTCTGCGAGAACAACACGTCCTCTCTGCCTCTCATACACACCGATTCAGTTCATGTAACCGGCTCATACCGCTACGTGGTGCGCATCGCAAACGTCCACAACAAGCCACACCGCTCCTATTCCGTCACACTTTCTTCCGGCAAAAAGACCCGAATCACCAACCCTCAGTGCGGACTCGTTTTTAACTACTCTGATTCGCTCAATTACTGCGCCCTGATGATGCAGTGCTGCGACACCGACCCGTCCGACGACATCTCTAACGTGCGGACCATGACCATCACCCTTCACCGCATCTCTCACGGAACGGATTCCATAATCGCCACATACTCTCCCTCCGACGACATCGACCTCTACGATGGGCTCAACGCCATCGGCGTAGAAACATCGCTCACGCATACCACTATACTCGCCGGATGCAAACGCCTGCATCCGGTGGGCGAAGCCAATATCACCGCTCCGGCAGCACCGGTCCGCATCGGCTACATCACCGGCCCGGGTGCCTCCACTCGCGTCGAACGCACTGTCCTCTCTCTCCCCGAGCAACAGACTCAAATTATTCCCACCGACTGGACCACCGAGTCTCTCTCCTCCCACTTCAACAATTCACACGACCCGCTCGAAGGCTTCTATTCCTATCTCGACCGCGACACCGAAGATAAGTGGCTCCGACTCGGAGGACGATACACAATCGCCGTTGTGGCAAACCAAGAAGGAAATTACGACATCATCTACATCAGCGGAGCACAAGTGCGGAAAGACCTCTGGCACACCGGCTACCTCAAAGGCTCACTCACCCCCACGCCTTTCTCCGGCACCTACACCGCAACATGGATCGACGCCACTTTCATCCCTTTCACTCTCGATGTCCAAGCCTCATTCACCGAATCCTCCATTCTTACCATCCGCTTCCCCGTGTACCGATCCCAAGTCCGCTTCTACCGCCGCCCCACCCCATAAGCCCTATAAGACCAATCTGTCCTATCACCCACGTTGTTGCCCCCGTTGTTCCCGTTGCCGTCTTTCCACCCATTAATTCGTGTGAATTATCTCGCATTCGCTCGATGAGCACTTCGTGGTTCGCGTCCAATTTTTTCTTTCTCATCCCATCTAATTTCCAACTATTTTCGTATCTTTGCATATCGTCTCACCCCGCCAATTAGGCACGGGCAGACGGAGACATATTGAAACGCGTCATTGATGCTTTGTTTTTGACCATCTGAAACTTCCACATTACAGAAAACCAGTCAAGAACAGATGCAGAGATAATGCTACGGGTGTTGTATTTGCAACCCTGAGTGTGTGCCGAGGGCTATTTTGCCCTCACGCACACACATTAGGCGGTTACATATATGCAACAAGCGTGGGTATTCATACTCTGTCCGTTCGCTGGTTTGGGCTGTGGAAGGCCTCAGATGGGGAACGGCAGACGTGAGGATACCCCGCTTTTTTCTATGTCATATTACCACATCGTTTAACCTTCTGACACTCGGGTACCAGTCAGAATTATTGCAAATGACTAATGCCCTCCGACTCGGATAAAGTCTTTCAATACAATTTCTCCCCCGACGTCCTCGCAACCCTGTTGCGTGACCGCACCACCGGACGTAATATCCTTTGGGCTACCCACGACTATGAGTCCATGGGCGCTGGCTATCACTATTCCGACGAAATCCGCCCAGAACTGATTACCGGCACCAGCGCAAGCATAATAATGCCACGTGTCCTGAAATCCAAGGAACGACAGACCGACCGCTCAAAGGATATGGCCGAGGTGTTCACTCCTTCATGGGTCTGCAACGCCCAGAACAACATCATCGATGACGCATGGTCTGCTTCTGGAGATAAATCGTGGCAGGATTATGTCTGTGCTACTTGCCTTGAAATAACCTGTGGCGAGGCTCCTTATCTTGTTAGCCAATACGACACCACCTCTGGCGCACTTATCCCTCTGGAAAAGCGAATCGGTCTGCTCGACCGCAAACTGCGAGCGGTCAGCGAAAACACCTCATCTCTGGAAGAATGGCTACAGTGGGCTCGAATTGCCTATCAGAACACTTACGGATATGAGTGGCAGGGCGATAGCCTGTTGCTGGCGCGTGAAAATCTGTTACTTACTTTCATACACTTTTACCGCCATAAATTCGGTTCTCCTCCATCCGATGCAGATATCTCAACCATCGCGCATGTCATCAGTTGGAATCTTTGGCAGATGGACGGACTCAAAGGTGTAGTCCCTG
>CALAVE010000047.1 GCA_937892215.1 uncultured Porphyromonadaceae bacterium | reverse complement strand
CTCAGGCTCTTCGCACTACACGACTGCCACATCACGCGAAATGTCGGATGAGCCAAAGTTTTTTCATTTCCTGAGAGCGGAGGTTCAAGCGGCAGTACAGACCTTGCTACCCTACTTGCTCTCAGCAACAGTGGCAACGGATTTGGAGGTGGCTGGGGCGGAATGAATCCGTTCTGGATGATTCTAATGTACCCGTTCCTCGCCCCATTCTTTAACGGTATGGGTGGTTTTGGCGGATTCGGCAATAATGGAGGAGCAGGCTTCCTTGCCAATCAGATAAACAACGATAACGGCCGAGAGTTGATTATGCAAGCGATACAGGGCAATTCAAACGCCATCGGGCAGTTGTCCTCGTTGCTTAACACAACGCACGACCAGATACAGGCCGGCATCAATTCTCTTAACACCGCAATACTCACTACGAGCAATGGCGTTTCAATGACCGGTTTGCAAATCATCAATGCTTTACAGCAGGGTGATACGGCAATAGCACAGCAGTTGTGCCAGGGATTCAGCGGAATACAGAGCACGTTAGCCAGCAATGCGGCCGCAGACCAACTGGCTATTTGTCAGCAGACCTATGCGCTGACAGATGGAGCAAATCGCAACACGCAGAGCATCTTGTCTAAGTTGGACGCTATGGAGACAAGGGCACTGCAAGACAAGTTGGAAGCCGCTCGTGAGAAGAATACCCAGTTACAGGGTGAAATCTCGCAGCTCAACCAGAATCAGTATTTCACGGGTGTAGTAGGTCAGGCGGTTGCACCGATTAACGCACAACTTGCCGCTCTGAGCAGAGAGATGGATGATGTGAAGTGTAAACTACCGACTACCGCAACGGTGAACTATCAGCCATTTACCGTAGTGCCCAATTATGGCCTTTACGGCAATGGTTACTGGGGTAACGGTTTCGGGACGAACTTCTGGACTTAAAGGAGGAAGGAGGTAAGCACATGGCTTGGTATCCTTTCAACTATTGTAACAGAGGTGGCATTCCCAAGATAGAGGTAAATACTGTCACTGTGAGCGATAACAATGTGGCACTCACATTGCCGAATAACACGTTCCGTTTCCTTGCGAGCAGTGGCATAATACTCTTGCGGTTAAATCAGCCGATACCGACAGGAACGACAGCGACGCTTCCTGTAGTGTTGTCGGTAAACGAATTTACACAAGCACTTACCAATATCGGAGGGACACCGATTACCGTAGCGGAGTTGCCCGGTGCAGGTGTCTATGTAGTTTACTACGATAAAGATGCCAACCTAATGCAACTTCTCACATCAATAATCGCTTAAATTATTAATTAAAAAAGTATTAACTATGTTTTCACAACTTAGACAGGGCGGACAGATATACATTCTTGAGAAAGGTGAGAGCAAACTCACTTTGAAGATAGGGCAAATAGTAAACACGGGGACACCTACTCCGGTACATACGACTCAGACAGTAGGACTGACTTATGGGTTTCAGCCTAACATGGAGATGGTAATAAGGGCAAACGTAGATGGCACAGAGGGCGATTTCCCTCACTTGCCATGCGACAAATGTTCCCATGATTACGGCAATATGATTATTTGCGACAGCAGGGAATGTGCGTTGTCGGAGGTGGATGCGATAAACCAGCGCAGCACGCAAATCATAGACCCTGTTAATATTAAGAACCTGAGAAGTATTGTTGCTTCATGCAAGGATATATTCAAGGTACTTAACCCGAATTTTGCCAAAGAGGAGGCTCGTGATGAGGCCATAAATCTCCTGAATGAGAGGCTTGATAACTTTGAGAAACGTGTGGGGCAATCTCTTGGGAATATCGAGAAGTTCCTGTCTAAGTCCGTGAAACCTTAAAAGAAGTAAATTATGGCAGGTTTTATCATAGAGTTTAGAGACGAAGACCACTACGAGGATGTGGTAGGCAAAATGCACAAGGCGAAGAAAGCCGTTTGTGAGGCTTTTGACGCATTAGAGGCGGCCGATAGTGGTCTTGGAGAGCGAGGCTCATATCGTTCGGGTATGTATCGTGGCGGTTCGTACCGTGATGAGCGGAGCTACAGAGACGATTACGATTACGATATGAGACGAGGTGGCCGTTATCGCTATTAACAATCATTCCCGTAAGGCAGGTGCGCCCTCAACCGTGCTTGCCTTACGTTTTTAATTGAAGATATTATGACACACACAGATTTGACACAATACGATGTAAAGCCGGAGGGTATGGTGAACTATCTCCGCTACAATGGTCCGCATTTCAGTGAGAAACTGACGAAGTTCGCGATTTCCAAGATGAGAAAAGACAAGCAGCCATTGGTGCCGATAACACAGGAAGCACTTGACAAGATGCTGAGTAGTGCTACGGTGAAATTAGAGAATGCGCAGTTAAGTGATGCGCTATACGTTGCGAACATGGCAAAGGCGGACTATTTCGGCTCGTCTATTTCTGATGAGGCGCACCTTGCCAAGTTTGTCAAGGATTATATTGACGATGAGGACGGTTACGATGGAATAGCATTCAACCGTTTCTTAGCAGACTGTGCGAGAAAAGGTATCATAATAGATTGGGAGCGCATGCTATAAGCGTATGAGGCGGCACTACATAAAAGTTGCAGATAAGTGGGCGGTCATATTCGCTTACGACATTGGGTTACGGGACCTTGATGAGATAGGCGATTGGTTGGACGCGCTTGGTGCATCTGAGTCTGATATACGGAGAGCAAGTCAGGTGATTATGGGGACCAATACCGGTTTCACTTTCTCTAACCCGAATTTGAAGATGAGCGTAACGTGCATAAGCGACGCATCAGACGATGCCCAATGGTGGGACACGGTAGTACATGAGATAGACCATGTTCAGAAAGCGATTTGTTCCCACTATGATGTTCCATTAGGAACAGAGGATGCGGCTTATCTACAGGGATATATAATGAGGCAGATAGTCGCATTAGTGAAATTCTGTAAGACATAAAAATGCGTCAATGTCTTGGATATTTGGCAGAATTGATTTAATTTTGCCCCTAACGTTATATAAGATAAATTATGAAACATTTTCCTTTACTTGCGTTAATTCTATGTGTGTTACTCTCATGTGTCCCCCAAGGGACCTCTGATGAAATCCCCGCTGATAAAGTCACTATGGATTTTTTGAAAGGCGATTGGGTAACGACCCAGGCAGATGTTCTACCAGATTTATTCACATCGAGAATAGATATACTTAAAAGCCAGTTCGCACTATATTCCATCAAGGGAGGGACTGATGAGGCCACTATAATTATGCCATATCGCGATAAAGACTCAATATACTATGCGAAACTTAGGCTTGATATACACGATGACACCATCGGCACACAAATAAATGTAGAGAATTGGGGTTGGGTCACGGCACGAGCATGGAAAATATTGAAAGCCGAGCAAGACAAAATAGACCTACTGAATCTGAAATGGGGCTATATCTTAACTTTAGAGAGGTTGTTGCCTGGGGACTTAGAGGCAGCATTCCCCGATTCAGTTGTGACACTATATCACACCCTAAATTAGCCATTTGCCGATTCTGCTTTTTGTTTATATGGGCAGATACTACAAGTAAGTGGTAGCCATACACGGACTATATCAGTTTCTTCTCTAACTTCCTCTTTCTTCATTGCGAAGAGGTCAGCCAGTTTCATGGCCGCATCCACTCGCTCTTTTCCCGATAGGGATTTCATTTCCGTTGCGATGATTGATGCAATCTCATCCTTGCTGGGCAACGTCCCGACATTGGCGGTTCCCATTTGTGGGGCCGCTCCATTCCTTTTGCTTGCTCTGTCAGATACAAGTTCTTGAAAGTTGGGGTTTTGTACGATACTCTCCTTTATCCCTATGTTCTGCTGTTTAGACAGAGACATATTTTGGGTATAAGATATATTATAGGCTTCATTTTCCGTGTAACCTATGCTTATCAAATCTGCCATTAACAGCGATTGCACCGGAATCCCCAGTTTTTTCGCTTCATCTGTTAACCTTTTACTGAATTGTTGCATAATTTATAAGTTAATCGTAAACCATTTCACCCATAGAGCCATCTGCGAACACGGGGCATCTCCAGCATCGGCAATGGGCATGGACCATAGGGCTTTCATCCGGGTTGCCCTCTTCGATAGAGTGATAACCGACCTCCTCGTCACAAGCATTGCAGGGGTATTCGCTTCCTCGGTCTTGATAATACCCGACAATTTCTTTATTTTCTTCCATTTTATTTTGGAGATTCCTCATCCATGTAGAGGCGATGGCGATATTAATAACGTTTTTTATCGCATTTAGTCCATCGTTCGGCACACCTTGCACATTTGCTGTCCCGTCAGGGTATGTAGCGGCACCACCACTTCGGATATAAGGATTGCTAAACTCAATCCGGGACTTAAATGCGCTACGCAGTTCCGGGGTCGCGTTCACAGAGCCAAGGGCTTGCCTTGTTTTAGCACGAGCCGAAGTTTCCGGTACGTTCAGCCACTTCATAGCGGCAGACAGAGCCCCCACTTGTTGAAGGAGCCTCCACTCATAGGCATAGAGAGTTTGGCGAAGAGTCATATTCCTATGTCCGAGTAAAACGAGGAAAAGTAACAGCGCGTTATGGTGAGAGCCATCTTTGGTGCAACTTAATGCCGACTCCTCCAATAGCAGATACAGTTCCTCATCCAGTTCATCCATTATCACGTTTACCTCATCCATCATTTGTTCGTTTATACTGCTGTCAAACGTAAACACGGTAGGTGATATGTTATATTTGTATGCGATGGAAACAAGTTGCTCAGCGGCTTCTCCAATTAAATCTTCAGCGATAGACTGTGCCAATCTCGCAGATTCTTCACGCCTTAGAATATATTGTTTTGCCGCTTGAACGTCCTTGTCTGTAATCGGTCTTGTCCCCTGCGGTTGTGATATTTCAAGATTTTTAGCCATCATTTTTCTTGCATATAGGCATATTCGCTAATCAGAAGCCCATCTTGATTAGCGTGAGTTACTTTGATATTTGGAAAAAGCCTTTGAGCTGCCGCTTTCAGCCGATTCTTATGTTCTTGCTTTGGCGTGCCTTTTTTATCGGTGAGTCCCAATGTTTTTTCCCATATATTAGGACGGACTTCAACAGTCCGGATGCTCAGCGCAGCAAGAGCCATTTGCAACATTCCGAAATTTTGTCCGAAAGAAAACATAGATACCGCACCATTCCCAGGCATAGCCCCAACTTTTTCCAGATAGCAAACTATGTTATCGCAATCAATTGAGGACGCTGCCTCAGACAGAGAAATAAATATATCTCTCGGAGTCTGAGGCATATTCTCAATAGAGATTATTTCGGGCCCTTCCCTCACGGCAATGCTACCGTTCTTTCCCGGGTCAATCGCTATGATTCTCAGTCTTGCCATATCAATTAATGAGTTCTGTTATAAGCGTCCCAATTATTGCGTCCGTCCCAATTTCCATTCGTGTCATATTCCCGTCCGGTTCTATTTGGTCTCCCTGCGCCACGTCCAGTGGCGACACTGCCTTTTTTAGACTGAACTTTCTTTGTGTTGTCGGGGTCTTTCCCGCTCTCGATTTTCCTTTCTTGCTCCGCAACGGTAATCTGAGCATCGGTTTGAATGTCCGACAAGTTTTCTTGCAATTCAACGGTATGTTCATTTTGCATTTCCACTCGTTGTTCTTCAAGCAAAAGTTCCATCTTTTGTTTCTCCATTTGCTCACGGTTAATTCTGGACCATTCCTGCGGAGAACTGTAATAGGATTTCTCGGAGGCCGTTTGTTTGGAGAGGAATCCATTTTGGACGCACATTGCCATATTGGTTGTTTCTTCGGTCAGATTTCTGTGTATATACACCTCAATAAATGAGCGTATAGCCACATTCTTAAACTGAATCCGCATTTCGCTTTCCACCCCATAGCCATACTCAAAAATTTCCACAAGTTTATCAATGGCACGTTGGAACAGTTGTGCATCGTTAATAGCGTTCTCAACTGCATCCGAGTACATCATCTTGATAGCCACCCCCGGTGTGTCACCACTTTTCAACTCAGGAGTTCGCACCGCGAAAGATTGTCGATAAATCTGATTTTCAATAGTAAGCAATTCCGTGTTATAAGCCGCGCTTGCGTCTTGCCTATTCAGGAAACCGGCATCGCCGTCTGATGGAAGAATTACGACTTTAGAAGCGTAGGACATATCAGAACTTGTAAGTTCTTTGCTACCTTCACCTTTCAGGTACATAATGGGCAGCCCGAAGTCGTGATTAGACTGAGCGAGCCTTGAGAAAGCCATTTCGTAGTTTTCTATCGACTCTTGGGAGTAAGACCAGCAAGGCCCGTATTCTCTCCTGTCGTAAGAGACCGGTATCCGCTCAAAGCCGTGTAATGAGCACTCTATCAATTCATAGCCGCTAATATCAAAATTGAGCAGTGCTGAATCTTTGGGCAGAGTTTTTGCGCTCTTATACTGCGTAGATTCCCTGCTGTCGCTATCGGCAATCTGGCTGAAACAATAGAAATATTTATCATCCCAAATATCAACATAGAAATTCGCCACGCCCTCGTCGTCATAGTTTTGGTACTTACGGGCAAAAACATTCATTCGCCCGGTCCGTCTGTCATAGTGCGGGAACAAAGTGTCCCCATTAAGGTAGGAAAGAGCCCTCCATCCGAAAGTCCCTTTGTCGATGAACCCGACTATTGCTCCATCACCGGTAGCCTTGACTGAGCGGGCAAGTTCGTACCATGCTATTTCCATGTCCTTTTTTGCCCATCCACGTTTGAATGCGTTGAGTACTTCTCTTGAGTCCTCATTATCGTATTCGTCAGCAAGTTCAAAAACTATGTCATTCCCGCAAAGGTGCGTCAAGTGCTTAACAAGGATAATACGCTGGAAAGCGAAGGCATATCTTGGGACTTCTTCGATATACCACTTTTGGCTTTCATCGTCAAATCTCCAAATGTCAGGATAATATTCCTTGTTAAAGACAAGATGTCCCAGGGGGTCAAGTTGTCTTAGGGCATCATCTTGGGTTATTCTCATCCTAACTACAGGGTCGTTTAAAGGAGTTTCGAGCCCGACATCCCCCATAATGGTACCTCCATGCTCAATATCCCCACCTATTGCGACTACTCTTGTAAACGGTTTTTTTACAAGAAGTGATTGTTTCTGTTGTAAAGTTTCCATTGCTATTTATAGATTTAAGAAAAAGATAGATTTAAGAAAAAGAACGTACTCTGAAATTAGCGTGTGGATTTCGTCTTGCCAACCAAGAAGGAATCTCGGCCGAACCGTTTTTAAGCTCAACGATTTCCCTCATCATTAAAGACTCGATAAAGTCGGGAGAGCGTCCTATTATACGTTTCATTTGCTCTTTTCGGATATTGCACCATCCATAGTCAGACCTGCTCATGTCTTGGCACAAAACTTTCCTTTCTTCCATTAGGATTTCCCTAAGTTCTTTGTTTTTGAAGTTTTTCCCTGAGAAGTGGCGGGACAAAATAGATGGTTCAAATGAGATTTCGGAGCGGATAAGTCTGTCGGCAAACATTTTCATACATTGGTCTTTCTTATTACCATACATTCCTTTATATTTGGCATCCGTCGCCTCTTGGTTGTTAAAAGGGCGAGCCTTTTTGAAGAACCCCTTTACGGATTGTCCGATGCCTTGCAGGTCATATATAAGATTTTCTTCAAGAACTCTCCATTCCTCAAGTTTGGTTCTTATGGCATTAATCGTAGATTCGCTATCTACTTGTGTGACGAACACATCCTGCACATGCCACCCAACCCACAGCCACATAACGCAGTTATCTCCACCATCAAAAGCCACGTCACAAGTAATCCAACGCGTCTTATCCCCGAGAATCTGAGGGTTGTTAAAGCATCGCCTCAAATGTTCCATTTTAACGAGGTCATCACCGAGAGACATATAGTCCCAATTCCCCTTAAAATCCCTTTCCCTTTTTTCATCGGATTGCTGTGCAAGGTTCGCTTTGTATTCAGGGCTTGATTCGAGTAATGCCCTATTATCGTCAAGTTCCGCCCTTACGAAAACAACCGATTTCACATACATATTTTCAGGAGTATCGGGGTCATTGTCCGAAACGAGGCTGTCTATTTTATTCTTAGCCTTGAGGTACACCTCTTTTCTTGTGCTACCCCACGTTATCTCTTCCGGGGAGTCCCCACCCATGAAGCAATATCTAACCACACCGTCCCTCTCAGGTATCGGATAGCCGTCCTTGCCAATCCACCAATCAATAAAGACACGCACCCATGATGAAGGGTCGGGGTTGCATGTGCCCAAGAAACGGTTGCGAATATTGAATGCGTTACGGTTTGTAGTAATAAGATACTTGAATTTATCCCACTCCATTTGGGTTATCTCATCAACACCGATGTAGGCATATTGTCGTCCTTGCATACGATGCTCAAAATCATCAAGAGTCCCTGTATAATAAGAGAGTTTCAGTTGCGCCCCCGTTCTGAATTTCCATTGCATAAGAGCGGCTGACCTGTTGTATTCTCCCATTTGCCCATACAATCGTTCCGATTCACGGACAATGTTCGTGAGGTCGTCTTTTTCTTTACGGAATACAATTCCGTCAAAGTTGGCATTATTAATATTGTAAGCAGGGTTCATAAGCAGCATCACCGTATTATGGTTAACGGTGAACCCATCCGTAAGGTACAAGTGGTCTTTCCCACTCACCTGGATGCAACGGCAAGGCACTTTGCTGTCGGATTTCTTTATATGGATAACCTTTTTAGTCATAACACCGTCTCTGAGCTCGGATGTGGCTTTCTCACCGCGCACCCTACCCCATACTTTCCTCACGTCAGAATAGAACAAGTCAGAATCATCGTACGCCTTAAGTTGCAGACAGTGCATTTCAGGTTCGAGGCTTTTCTTCACGAGAGCCCAAATTCCGAGCGAGCGCGCAATCCATGCCAAGTCTTCGAGGAATTTCTTGTTAGAGCAAGTCACGGAAAAAACACCTTTCCACGTTGTTCCTCCTATATCCATAACCCCTTGCAGATATGCACGTCTTGCCGAGACGGAAGCAAGCATATATTCTTTGGGGATTCTATAATTCGCCCATTTGGCATGCCCAGGATGAATGGCTTTTTTCTGCTCTTTTGTATATCCACGAATGAAGTTTTTCTGCCCACCTCTATAAATCCATTCAAATCCTAAATTTCTAATTCTCCACATAGAGCCAGGGCAAAAGCCGGGAACGAAAGCCTCTCTTTCTTTCATATACAATTGCCCATTTGCCGTTAAGGCTCCAAGTACATAAGGATGGATAGGCAAGTCGAATTCAGAGAGTTGTTCTCTAAACCCTATTTCACCGCAAAGAGGGATTTCAGTAAGATTAACAGTCCCCCTCCTAAGCCCATTTGGGTATTCCATACCGATGCGGTATCGGTCCATTATTTGTCGTGCGGTATATACTTGGAATTGTTCGTTCTTGGAGTGTCGTGCGACGAACCTATGATTATCCATAACGAGAGAAGAAGAGCCATCGTCAAAATAGAAACGGTAGCATTGTTGAACCCCCTGCTCAAAAATCGCTTCAACGGTTTGCGTCCCTTCGTATGGGGTGCACACCGGGTCTCCGACTTTAAGTTCTCCCATTAAGACTGTCCCACTTGGCACAATTACAGGGGTGCTATATGAATTTGCCTTTCCCCCACCACGATTGCCCCCGGCAATAATAATGTCGGCATCGACCTTCAGGGCATTCTCTTGTCCTCCCTGTTGAGCGATGTAATCTTGGACTTTTTTAGCATAGAAAAGTTCCCTTTGTCGCTTTACGGCATCATAGCTGTAAATAGGGAGTCCGTTTGTCGTTGCGCCTAAAATTTCATTCTCCATTGAGAAAATCAAAGTATAATGTTTTACAAAGATACAAATAAATACATATTTTTTTGCTTTTATACCACAAAAATAGCGAAAAAACACATAATATTTTGTTGTTATTTGATTTTATTATATCTTTGTAAAGTGAAAAACACAAACATACTTAGGTCTAAAACAAAAAAACATGGAGAAAGAGAAACTTATCCAAAATTTAAGAGAGAAAATCGGAGAGAACGATTTCTCGGTGCTATCTCAGCGCACGATTGACAACATTGTAGAACCGCTTTTGCCGATATTCGCTGATGACGACAAGGTGACAGACGAAACTTACAACTTCCCCATAAATGTTCTGAAAAGTTACATTGGGCAATACCGACATGACCTTGCAGAAGGGCTTGTAAAGGGCAAAGCCACATGGGAAAATGAGCAGAAGTCCAAGACGGCCGATGCCGTCAAGAAAGCGTTAGAGGAAGAACGGCTAAAGAATCAGCCCGAAGAGAAAGAGGTGAAACAGCCGGAAGACGTAAACGAACTGATTGAAGCGAAGTTTACTACTATGCTTGAAAAACTCACGAGTGGAGACGGAGCGATTGGAAAGATAACCAACAAACTTGACACCTTCATAAATGGGTTTAACGAGCGAGAGAAGAGCGCGAAGATTAGCAACTTAAAAGAGTCGCTGAAAGACTATTTGTTGAACACACGCCAAGCGGAGAGAGAACCCGTAGTAAATCTTGCCATTCGAGAGTTGAGCATTGACGAGGCATCGGATTTGGATAAACTCAAGATTGAAGCAGAGAAAAATTACGAGCGTCTGTTCAAGGAGTTGTACGGAGACACAAGCGCAGTTCCATTTGCAGGTGGTGCAGGAGGAGGTAATGACAAGAATTCCGCTTTCAACGCCTACATTAGGGAGCAGGAGGCCAAAGCGGAGGCGGAAGCCAAAAACGCTGAGGTCATAAAGGGGCACTTAGTATAAAAAGTGCAAAATCTTAAATCTTAAAAAACATAGAAATGGGAATTATCAACGGAACATTTAATCAGACAATTAAGGCCAGTTCCAAGTTGGGTGGTGCCCTCGTAGTATTTGAGGGACATCCCAGTCTGAAAGTGGGTGGCTTTAATTACGATGTCAAGGATTTACCTGATGCCGGAGACGTTCTTCCTTGTGGTACACCAGTTTACGCAGACGAGGCTAATCGTACAATTGTCCCTGTTATCACAGGCAAGGTCAAGAGCGTTTCATCGACAGAGATAACCCTTGAGGACAATGGGTTTGGGCAGACCGCATTCAAGGTTGGAGACGAAATCGCAGTATTGCCTTCAGACCTTGACACAGCGGCCACAAATCATGTGGCGATTACGGCCAAAGACGGCAATGTCATTACAGTATCGGAGTCACTGACAGGGGCAACAGCAGGAGCTATCCTCGTTGTTGTTGATGGCACGAGTTACAAGGTTAAGGCCGTTCCTAACGCGCTGACCCCTTACGATGTAGTAAAGGACGCAGACGCAGTGAGTGTGGATGGTGACGCAATGTGGGCAAATGACCGCCCAGTGCTTGAGCGTCGTATGCCGCCTATCAATGATGCGATAAAGGCCGCTCTCGTCAGCGCAGGTTGTGTTTTTAATTTTTCTAATCGCAAGTAGAAAGGAGGATAACAATGGCAACGACAAGGAGTAAGTCTATTTACAATCAGTACGACATTCGCCGGTATATCGACCAGAATAATTTCGGTGTGATACTGAACACCGCAAATGCGAAGTACAACTCGACAAATTCACGCAACGCACAGTGGCGTTTGCTTGGTGATTGGGACCGTCCGAGCGACAGCAAAGTGTGGTCTCAGGGGCATAAGACCGTTCCTATCATGGCACGCGCGTCCCTTCTCTCCACTCATGGATTGAAGCCAATGCGCAGTACAAGCGGCTGGAAATTCTATACCGGCTCTACCCCGAAGATGGGACACGGTTACTCAATCAGTGAGGATGACTTGTTCATGCTGCGCGACGCACGCAACAACACAGGGCAAGACCTCCAGACGCTGATTTACGACTCACTGCTGACTAACTCCACCAATATACTTGGTGGCATACACAATAATCTGACTTATATGTGTATGGAGTTGGCTTCTACAAGTGAAATCCACGAGCAGAGTGTGGATGGAGTGAAGTACGACTTTACGTTTGATTTCGACAGCAACCAGTTCTTCACTGTTAATCCCCTGTGGTTTAACACTGATGGCACACCAAACACAAGTGCTAAGGTAATTGAGGACATTCTGGCAATGCAGCGCACGCTCACGTCTTCGCAGGGTCGTGATGTTGATGCTTGGATGGTTAATACCGACACGCTGGATATGATACTTGACCATCCGGCAGTAATCAGTTCGTTCCTCGCTTGGAAATCGGCAGGTAACAGTTCGGTGATAACGGGCTACACTTCGACACGCAAGGAGATTGCAGACTATCTGCATGACCGTGGTGTATGGTACTTCCTGCCCATCGATTTCAAGAGCGTACATGAGGAGGACGGCCGTCCCGTGGAGGATGCCCCCGCATTCTCTCCGTATAATATGGTAGCGTTCAACACCCGCCAGAAGTTGTTTGACATCAAGTGCACCAACTCGATTTGGAAAGACCGTCTGAACTATGGTGGTATTGCTTCAAACACGATGTATTCGTTTGTAGAAGACCGCATTGCAGTTCTCAGCACTTGGCAGGAGAACCCAATCCAGAACAATGTAGAATTTGAGCTTTATGCAGGTCCCGTATTCAAGAATCTGCGTGACTATGCTCTGGTTACATTGTGGAAGGGTCAGTAAAGATGCAGTTGGAAAATCGTAAAATCTAATGGACCTATATACCTCGAAAAACACACTATCCGTTAGGGACTACTTGCAAGGTAAAGTCCGAGGGTTCACGCTCTCGGACGAAACCCTGCGTAGTATCTGTGCTGATGCAGGTATAGATAACCCAGAAGATTTCATCACAGACGTAGGGGCAAGAGAACTTGAGTTAGGAGTTGCTTGGCTATACACATGGCTTGCGACCGGTCCTTCATCTTCTTCGAGGCATACGGAGCAAGATGGTGATTGGAGCCATACAGAGGGAGGCGAGACCTTCAGTGCTACACAAGTGCGAACTTATATCAGACTTGCTGATGCCATATTCAAGAAATATGGGTTACAGACTATCGGTCAAAACACTTGGGGCTTCAGATGCGGTGGATTCAGGAATATACGGGCAACCAAACTTCGCAGGTATTGACAATGGACTACAAAGATAACCCACGATTTCCCCATACTTGTGTAATAAAGCGCAGGACTGACGATGACGACCCAATGACAGATGACCAGTATTCACAAATCATCTATCAGGGGAAATGCCGCAGTTATAACGTTAATACGACAAGTGGGACGGGTGATGTGATAATATCTAACAGGAAATTGTCACTCCCCGTAAAACAGAAAGAGTGGGGAGAGTCTCGTCCGATTCCAATTGAGGGCGACCGTGTAGAGGTGAACAAGGGTAGTTACACCGAGTCCGGAGAGGTCATTGACAAGATGCCAGGGAATCTGGGAACGCATATTCTTTGGAAATATGGGCGCAATTAGAAACTTCTCAGAAAATGCTATGCTCAAGATTTTCAGCACCCTTGAGCCGAAGATGAGACGATATTGCGATGAGGTGGTAGAGGCGGCATATCGCTTTAGGACGAGTGAGCCGTATGCCCATAACTTCACGGGAAACCTGCTAAATTCAATTGTATGTTTGCTATACAAGCGAGGGAAGTTGGTCTATGCCTCTTATCTGCATGATACAGTAAAGGGACCGATACACGGCAAAATGACAGCGACCTACAGGGGTTATCCGCAGAAGTATGATTTCAAACAAGACTATGACAGCTCGTCCTCTCATTATGAAGCGTCAGTTTGGACTAATGAGGGCTACGGATATGATGATGCGAAACGTTTCGCTTCGGAGTACCCCCCACGGATAAAAGACGCATTCTTTGAGATGGTTCTTGCTTATACGACTGAATATGCAACATTCGTTGAGGCACAGAGGCACACCACCGGTTATCTCCAGACAAGCAGATATGTGATAGACAATGCCCTAAAAGTGATAAATTTTGACTGATGAGCAACAATACAGTTACATACAAGGTGTTTGAGAGCATCGTGAATGCTCTGAAACCATTAGGGACAAAGGTCTATCTTATGAACCGACCCACGGCAACTAAAACTCTTGACGACAAGTTCGTAGTCATAGATTTGCCAACCCAATTCAGGCATCAGACATTCGGTAACGATGATTTCTGCTATGAGCTCACAGGAGTAATTTACACGTTTTGCAGGGCGCATTCAGATGGGACACCCAATATAGACCAGCAGACAAAGTTCACCCGTTCCGTAATGGAGTTGTTCCCATACTCAGATGAGATATTGGAGTGTACAAGACCTCGTATGTTACTGAGAGGATTGGATGATTACGGTTTTCAACTGACAACAATAACATTTAATATACGCACAAAATATAACGCATTTCAAAACCTTTAATTTTATATACTATGGCAGTAATTAAGAAAAGCACAATGACAAATGATGTGTTTAGCGGCATCAGCGCGCTTTACGCAATCAAGGGTGGTTTCAACGTTAAAAATGGAGCGGTGGATTTTAGCGAGATTGTAGGCGACCTCGTAGAGCTCCCTGTTTCTGAGTCCGGAGGTGTCTCAATCAATGGAGGAACACCATCCAGCAGCGTTTTCCGTGTACACGGTCTGAATACCCCCTGGACATCTCGTATGACCCCCGGCGATGCAGAGGTTACACTGCAAGTTCCCACATACAACGAAACAGTTCTTAATCTCATATATGGGACGAGTGCCGGGACGGATTTAACTATTACTGGTGGCCCGACACTTGACGGTAAAGTCATTATGAAGGGTAAAGCCTACGGTTTCCCTGAGAAGTCCGTTAATCTCGGTCTGCTCATCATCAACGACACCGAGGACAAAGCATTGTTTATCAAGAAGATAAAAGTGCTTGCTTCCCCTGAGTTCTCCGGAGAGGACACACCTTTCGTAGTGAATCTGACAGGTACCGTAGCCTCCGGTGCAGACACCGACGCTATTGCAGTCCTTGAGCCGGGCACTATCACTATAGGCGAATAGTAACATCTGTTAAACAGCGATTAGAGGCGGCTCGGCAATAAACCCGCCGCCTCTTTTACTATTAACTATGGCACGAAAGAATAAAGAACCGGAAGTAAATCAGCCGAATATAGAGCAGCAGCAAGAATACATATCGCTCCGAGATAACGATGCGACAATGGTGCTGGTGCGAGGCAAGAAATTCAATATACGTTGGGTGAAGAAAGGGCAAATGGTTAAACTCGGTCGTTTGCTACTGAGGAAGCCCAAATATGATACCCCCGTAACGGAGCAAGAGGCTAAAGATGAAACCCCTTTAGACGCGTCGGAGATAATTACTCGCATAAAGGAAGACGCAAAACTCTCTTGTAAGGCAAGTGCCATATACCTACTTGACGGCTTTTGGAAGTTAAAATTCAACTACTGGTGGCTATGGCGTTGGTTCTACTATATCAAGCAGTACAGCGATGATGAGTTGAAAGACTTGCTAATGGAGGGTAAAAAAAAAGTTCCGCTCAAGCAGTTCTTAGAAGCTACCATATTGCTGACCGAGGCAAAGGATACAGTGATGATGATGAGGACGGAGGAAGCCGAGCGTATCCTTCACGAACTCACTACGGCGCAGCGCACGCAACCTCAAAAGGAGTAAGAGGGCTATCCCATCCCCGATATTTCTTCTTTGGGCTATATCGAGTCCAGATGTGGGAATATTATTGGGGTTACACATCAGCGCAGGTTGAGTTAGCAAGTGCGGATGCCCCATTTGTGGCATACGCAAAGCGAGACAAGCCGAAAGCGGGAGAGCCGGGATTCAAGTCCAGTCCTGAGCAGATACGCAGGGACTACGACAAATGGCTTGAACGCAAGAAGAACAGGAAATTCAGTCTGCAATCTTTTCTCAACCAAGATACTCTCTCCAACGGTAACAGTATCGGAGAAGAAAACAAATAACACAAATATAATCAAGGCAGGGCAAAAGAACGGCTACTGCCTTTTATAATAAAAAGATATGGCAAACGACAAACTCATAATAAGCCTACTCATAGATGGCTATGACAAGGCAAATCAGAACCTTTCAACACTTCAAACCCAGTTAAACAATCTCTCAAAAGAAGTTACGGTTAGCATCAAAGCAGACGGGTTAGGAGAAGTCTCCACCAACTTGGCAAAAATCAGAGAAGAATTAAGAAAGCTCAATGAGGATGCCAAGAATGGTGCATTTGAATCGCTCAGCAGTAGTGTAAAAGGTGCCACAGACAGCGTAAACAAGTTGAACGAGGCACTTGAGAGACTGCTGAAAACAGTTTCATCCGGCTCAATGGGTGGGCTCAAAGATGAGTTACAGAAGATTATAGAACTTGCAGAATCGGCAATTACCAAGTCGGCATCCGCAAAATTAGGTGCATCCGGAAAATCCAAAGCACGCATAGCCGATGAAGAGAAGGCCACGGCTGCGGGAGAGGTAGCACGCATAGAGAAGATGATGCGTGATATTGCACGGGTAGAAGCAGGGTTTACAAAGTTCGGAGCGAACTTAGACTCCCCAATGCTCACATCTGCAAGGCAGAAGCTATCTGATATACGAGACGTTCTGCGGTCGGTTGATGATAAGGGAAACGTGTCTGTTAAAGATAGTGCAGGTAACGTAATTTTCAGTGGCAAGGCATCACAATACCTAAAGAGTACCGCTGCGGACTTAGTGGCCACAAAGACGCAGACAAGCGAAACCATTGCAGAATATGGTCGATTAGAGGCGGTTATGCAAAAATTACAGGCCACTAAGGAGAAATTGCAGGTCGCTCTAAACGAGAACCCAAATTCGCAATATGCAAGTCAATTACAGGCACAGATAGCGGGTATAGAACGTCAATTTGAGTATTTGACAAATGCCAGACAGAACGGGTCTCTTTCCACGTTGCGCAATCGCATACAAGACGCATCCGACCCCAGCGTCATGAAAGAGTACGAGCAGACCTTAAAGAACGTTGCAGAAGAAAACAAGGCGCGGGTAAAAGCCGAAAAAGAAGCGGCAAATGCGGCTAAGGAACAGGCCAAAGCGCAAAAGCAAGCAGAGCAAGCAGCGAATGCACGGGCAAACGCAATACAGAAGTTGAAAAAAGCCATTGCAGACCTAATCAATTTAGAGAATTCATTGAAGGGGCTGGGGACGGCAGCCGGTGCAGCAAAGGCCGCTGATGCAGCGGCACTTCGGGCACAATTTGAATCAATGTTACGCAGTGTCGAGTCAGGCTCTTTCACCGCATATAAGAGTGGAGCATTTACCGGGTTATTCGCGAATAAGGATTTATTTGAGAAATCAACAACCGAAGTATATAAAGGAGCGAAAGACGAAGCTGCGCAACTCAATAAAGAGATAGAAAAAATTGCCGCAGGGATGACAAAAGTCTCCGCAGCGGGACGATTGCAGCAGTATGTTCTATCGGACTTAAAGAGCGTAGCGACCCAATACTTGTCGGTATGGGGCATGTGGGGCTTTGCTAAGGAGATGGCTCAGATAACAGGAGAATTGCAACTACAGCAGAGAAGTCTTGAAGTCATCATAGGCAGTGCCCAGAAGGCAGGGGAACTGTTCACTGACATACGAGACCTCTCACAGCAATCGCCATATACATTCCAGGACTTGTTGAAATCAACACGTCAGCTTGCCGCATTCGGAATCCAGACGAAAGACTTGTATGGAACGATGAAAGCCCTCTCGGACATTGGGGCGGGCCTTAGCGTGGATGTACAACGACTCATATTAGCGTATGGTCATACAAGGTCTTATGGCTATCTGTCAGGTATTCAGAACAGGCAGTTTGAGACAGCCGGTATTGACCTTGTAGGTGCGTTGGCAAAATACTACAATGCGATTGCCGACAAGAATGAGAAAGCCGGCAAAGAAGCGAAACGAGTTTCCCGAAAAGATGTCTTCAAGATGATAAGCAAGAAAGACGTATCATTTGAGGATGTCAATGCCGTAATTATGGACTTAGACAAGCCGGGCGGGAAATTCTACAATATGCAGGAACGTCAGTTCGACACATTAGGAGGTAAGTTGCGAAACCTGCGCAACAACTACAACATTATGATGGCCGAGATGGGCGAAAGTTCAATGGGCGTATTACTGAAAGTAGTAAATGGGCTCAACAGCCTTATGGCAAACTGGGATAAATGGGGGGCAAAAATAGCCAGAATACTAATCCCACTTGGGGCATACAAGGCCTTAATGATGGCCATTAATGCGACGATGGGAGCCCAAAGCCGATTGCTTGTCGCTAATACGGTAGGTTTGGCACGCCAACAAGTCGCAACAAATGCCACGTTAAATGGTGCTAATTGGTGGCGCAATCAGGGCTATCTTCTAACGACAGCATACGGAAGGACATTGAGGGATAGCACTTATCTTGACCAACGCAAATTCGCTTACGCTCTCCAGCGTAATATAGATAATGGTAGTGTTACGCAGGCAGATGCGAGAATGATGGCCTTGAACGGCAGGTTAAGTCAAGGTATGCGATATGAGGCAGGGTTAAAATCCGGGCTAAGCGCAGACGAGGCGGAACGCTACAGCAAAATGGGGGTTTGGGAAAGGAATGCCCGTAAGCTCGGCATGAGGATGAGAGCACTTGGTTCAGGATTAATACAGACAATATTTGGACCGCAGGGAATCATAATGATAATAGGTTCCGCAGTGACAGCTCTATTACAAAATCTCCAAAAAGTAAATGCTCAGGCGCATGAGTTTGCAGAATCGATGAAGAGAACTGCGGGGAATGATACCAAAGAGATAAACTCATTACTTGATTCATACACATTCAACGGAGCGGTACGAAGGAAACTTAGTCCTGTAATCCACTGGACTGCCGAAGGCCAAAGTTATCGGCGTTCTGAATTAAAGTTTGACGAGAAGGCGTTACAGGGGCAAAATCTCTCTACTGCCATTGAAGAATTAAAAGAGAAATTACAAGCGTATTCACCACTATATGATGGGGATTTGTTTGATATTTACAAGTTTGATGACCAAGTAAAGCAGTTTGAGGCAATTTATAAGAAACTTGATAATTACCAAAAGGCGAAGCGGATAGAAGAGATAACCGCAAGCCAGATGGAAGGAATAATCAAACAGACAGCCGGTAGCTGGTGGGGGTCTCGAGCGACACACGACACAATTATTGAGAATATGGGAGATTACGCCAATAAGATGAAATCCGTTATGTCAGATGTTGATACATTAACCGAAAAGGACCGATTCGACATCAGCAAAGCACTTGGATTGGATAAGCCACTTAATACAGACCAGCTAAGACAGTTAGCTGACGAGTTACATCAAGTTGCGGCAGCCGGAGGAGACACAAGTGCGGTCTTAAGGAAAATAAACAAAGACATTAAAAACCCCGGTTTTATTGGTCTAAAACTCGGCATAAATTATGGTAGTAACGGCTTTGGGACTTCTAAATTAGGAGACTATGAGAATGTCATACGAGAAGACCTAAGAAGCGGCGTTACGGCTCACATGCGGTCGGTTATGGAACAATATCTTGTTAAGGGGGAAAATGAAGCCGCAATGGACTATGTACGAGATGTGATTAAGCAACTGATTGTTCAGGCTCAGGTTACAGACCCAATGGCCATCTCTAATATTGAGCGGATAGTGCTATCTGAGTTAGACGAGGCTATGAAAGGTAGCCCATTTAACATCGGATTTTCGCAAATCCAAGCAAAGGTAAAATTTGAGAATGAAGTACACAAAAATGTCACAGAAGGCTTAAAGGAGGGTGCAGATGATAAAGAGATAAGGCAAGCATTGATTAACTTCTTTACCAGCATGGGACCCGACCTCTCCACAACTGCTTCCAGATTAGGATATACAACCGCCGACTCTTTTGTTAAAGCGTATATGGATAGGGTTAAGAACGAACTTAATACTGACGCGGAGTGGAAGAAACGATTCATGAACCTCAACGGGCAATACGGTGATGTCTATGCAGGATTCAGCAAATATTCCACCAATTATGTTAAGAGCGGGGACTATTATACAGCCATTAATATGATGATGAAAGACCGCAAAGAGCTCATCGACCAACTTAAAATAATGGAGGAGCCTCTTAAGTCCGTTTGGAATATAGATGTATCAACCGCATTCAACTTCGACAAGAAAAGTTTTGAAGCCCTAAAAAAGGTCAGAGACCAAATAAAGGCGCAACTGGAAAGCGAAGTTATAACCAAAGACGAGAAAGAACGTCTTAAACCAATTTACGGAATGCTTGATAAAGAAATCTTCGTAACAGATGCTCTGATTAAAGAAGGTTTTGACCCATTCAAAGACGGTAAGAGCAAAACAAGGGGTGGGCATGGGATGCCGAAAGACACACAAGCTGATATTTGGAGGGAGCGGATTCGTCTGATTATTGAGGCGAGGAAGGCATACGATGACTGGATGAAACGCCTACACAACTCAACAATGGCAGAGAAAAAGGTGAAAGATGAATTCGGGAAACTTGCAGGTGTGGACAAGATACTAAAGCCCGGAGATTTGGATGACTTAGACCATTATGAAAATGCCCTAAAGAAAGTTGAGCAAGAAATAGAGGCTCGCTATAAAACGGACAAGGGCGACCCAAAGAGGTCAACTTACACAAAAACCGATGAGGCTTTGCTAATCCAAATCCGCAAAGAGCTTGAAGCCATAGACAAGTTAAAATTTGATGATAAGGCAGAGAAATTCGCAAGTAGTATTAAGCGGCTACTCGACGACTTGTCTTATCGTTGGGACATATTCCAATCAGTACGACAAGCAACGGGAGATGTAAATTTTGCCCAAAAAGCATCCGGGCTTTCAGAAAAGGATGTGGAAGGCCTTTTCCAAGTTGAGAGTGTTAAGAATCTCCTTGAGAGCAAGATTAAGCCAGGCATATCAGTGGAATATGGCTCATTAGACTCAAAGAGCGAGGAAGAACTTAAAGAGTATGCAAGCAAACTTGTCATTGACCCTAACGAACCAGAAAAAAATCTTGAACAAATAGAAGGGATTGTGGATTTACTCAAGGAATGGGTGAAACTCCAAAGACAGTTGAATAAAGATGCTATCACAGGACTTTCAAAGACTTTGGCGGAAGGTATGACATTTAACGAACAAATGGCTAAAATAGAGGCTGATGCAAAAGCGGAGAAAGATAAGATTGAAAGGCTCAGAGGGGCGAAAGACGAAAACGGTAAGTTATTATATTCTGATGACGAGATAAACAAGGCACTTGGCATAATAGATAAACGTACCGACCGGCAAAAGTGGGAGAAATCACAAGACTACTACAACCTAATGAACCTTACCGCAGGTCTTACGGCAACCAATTTCAAGGCATTGCTGGAAAGAGAGCGGAAATCGATTGAGGCAGATACCACCCTATCGCCACAAGAGCGTTCAAGACGACTGCAAGACCTGCATAAACGAGAACGCCAGGCGGGGCTTGACAATATTTTCACCGAGCAAGGTTCTTACGTAGGAGGTTTGTTAGCCGGAGGTGTAAATGGAGCATTGTCGGTTCTCGACGACAAGATACAAGCAGAGGGGGAGAATGCGAGCGAGGGAGACAAGCAGAGACGAACATCGTTAGAGGCATGGCAAAAAGGACTGACAGGGGCGAATGCGGCATTAGGTTGGGCCACGCAGACGCTTGATGCTTTAGCCGCAGCGGCCGAGTCACTGTCAGAGATGTTTGACGCTTTGGGCAAAGAGAATGCGGCTGCATTCTGGAGCGACACCGCAGATGCGATTAGAGGTATAAGCGGAATATTTGCGCCAGCCCAGAGTCTTGTTCAATCAGCACTAAGCGGAGACATAGGAGGCCTTGCAGCAAGCGCGATAATGAGTCCTGTGCAGATGATTACAGGCCCGATAACCGCATTCGCCAGGTTACACGACAAGCGCAGGGAACGCCAAATAGAGAAACTGCGCAAAGATGTGCAAAAAGTGGGTGATACAATCGACATGATTAAGTCGCTAAGAGAGCGAGAACTTGGCTACAACAGTGGTGCGTTGCGCAATAATATGCTATCCTATTACAACAACACTTTCCGTGAAAGTGATGTAAAGAAACTGTTCGGTGGCCGTCCCACTTTGTCCGCTGCCATTGAGGGAATGCGGGAATATTACTCACGAGGAGGAACGACCGGAACAGGCTATTCTCAGGAATACGAAGCCCTCAAACAGCAAAGAGAAGACTATCTGAAAATGTACGACTTGGAGGATGACAAGAAGAAAACCAACCAAGAAACCATTGAAGAGTACAAGCAGAAGATAGCGGAACTTGACGAACAGATAATGTATTTTGCCGAAGACTTGGCGAATAGTCTGTGGGGCATAGACTTAAAAGGCTGGGCAGAGCAGATAGGAGACGCACTAATGACAGCCTTTGAGAACGGGACGAGTGCTGCGGATGCCTTTAAGGACACGGTGCAAGACATATTGCGGAGCATGGTGAAGAACATGCTTGTGCTTGGTGTAATAGAGCCACAACTGGAGAAACTGCGCCAGAAATTATTTGGCGAGAACGGAACGTTTGATATTAACAACGTGGAGGGCACGATGGGAGCATCGCTTGCCGCAGTGACCGACTTTTTCTCTAACGATATGCCTAAGATAGTTGCGGCCTCAAAGGCATTCTACGATGGAGCCGACGACATAATCAAGCAGAACGGAGGCATCGGGCTGGGAGAGACAGAGCGAAGTACGAGTGTGGCAAATTCACTGTCAAGTACAGCGAGCGAAGAAACAATGGGCGTCGTTGCAGGGTATTTGGCGAGATTATCTCAGGATGTGAGCGTTCTCCGCATCATTCAGACACAATTCGTGAATGAAAGCTGGGGCAGTTATATTGATGTCTGCACAAAATCAAACACATCGCTCTCGGCCATAGACAGCAGCACACGAGCGATAATGACGATGATGCGTGACGGCTCAGGCGAGATGTACAGCAGGATAGCCAACATTTCACGTCGCCTTGACAATTTCGCAACAGGTACAGATAGGATGTATATAAGATAATATTATTACGTTTTACCATATCATTTTGCAAATTAGTGTCACAAAAATTTGTGGCACTAATTGTTTTATATTACATTTGCATCAATCAATAGTGCTCCAAATTATGAAAAAGTTATTATTTATATTAGCGTCAATACTTGTTACCCTTATTATTGTCTATATTGTTCTAAATCCACTTAAAGGAACGACTTGGTATTCTTATCATTTTATGAACGAAAACCGTAATGATTGTTTTGAGTTCGGGACTTTTTGTTGCGGACAAGATTATGATATAGACATCTATCATACCGAAGATGGTAAATATGATAGGCAACCACAATTCTATTATTTTTATAATCCTATAAATAAGAAAGTAATTTTATTTCAGAAAAGTGTGTTTGACCTTAAGTATTATACAACAGAACTTCATCTAATAGATTCAAACACTTTTTACATAGAAGTTTCAAAGTTCGATACAGACACAATCTACTATGGTGATACAACGTTGGGGATTCTTTATCACCATTATTTACATACCTTTAAGACAAACGTTTTTAATTATTATAAAGTGCGGTATTATAAAAATTCCATACAATACTCGATGAAGAGAGCCAAAGATGTAAGAACAGACCCATATAGCGAGCGAGAGCCCTAAGAAAGGCTCTCGCTTTTTACTACGGGTTTCACAACAGGTAGTATGCCTCAAATTATGAATAAAAATCAAGTTTTCCTCTTATAAATTGTATCTGTGTTTTTTGCATGGTTTAATACCCTTACGGTAGCATTGTCGCTGACTGAGACTTCAGCAGCAGCATTCTCATACAAATGCACTATAGCATGAGAATGATGGCGTGCCGTTATTTCGATATGGGAGTCGTCCCTAACATAGATTTGTGAAACCTTATAGGCATTAAGCCTGATTTTTGATTCAGACTTACCCAAGACCATAGCAAACGTGGGGTTCAAAAGCGACCATTTATCATCTACCAATATCCCTTTTTGTCTGAGGAAATCCCGCTCAAACAACGCCTTTATTGAGGCGTTAGAGGGATAATGGTGCTCTATGACGAAATCGCTACCCTTAAAATAAAGTTCAGCAAGTCGGTTGAGGTCTAATTCTTTTCCCCAGACTTCATCTCGCCACTTATCGCATAGGCCGAGCCTAACAGCCTCAGTCTTCAAAATCCTATTTATTTCGGAAATACTCATTGGCACAAAATTAGTACATTTTTGCAAACGAAACAAAAATATACAAAGTTTTATGTAAATCTTTGCATATTTAACAGCAAAACACTAACTTTGTTAATTGAAAAACACACTCAAAAAATGGGATATTACCGATTTTACATACAGCAATCAACGTATGATGGAGACACATACGCAAAGGGAGAAGTCTTTGACTCATACGAGACATGGGGCATCGTGTGCAAAGAAATTCCTTTCAAACTGTTCCCCGAAATAAAGCAACCAGCGTCAAGAGATTGGAAAGGGAGTGATGGGCTTGATGTCTATGTCCCACCGGCACAAAGGTTTAAGGAATACGAGATTGATGTGGAATTCGGGTATGCCGGTACAGACGAAGATTTGCACACAAACATAAAGAGTTTTTTAGGCTTTTTATTCGGGCGTAATGGTGCTCCCCAGCGCAATCAGTCGGGTGTATTAATCAATACTCAATCAGATGGCGCACGTTTATTTGTTTATGAAGAATACACTCGGACAGGCCGTAAAGACGTAGTTGCGACCAAGAGCGATGTGCAAGATTATTATCTGGAGAATGGGGCAGACGAAGCATTAGCCATTTTCCACGTCACATTCACCATATATGACCCCGTTACAGATGTCGCTCCCACCTATGACAGCGAACAGCGAATAACAAACTTGGCAATTGTATGAACAAAGTGTTACAAATATTAGCGAGAGGCGGTGAACGAGTCCGGTGTGAAGTTGAGAAATGGACTTTCCGTGACAGGTTTATGGGAGAACAGTCCATAATATTCTCTGTGCAGTCTGCGCTACCAATCCCATTTGAGATTGGGGACTACTGCGTGTTCAGGGGCGAGACCTTTACACTGAATTACATCCCGACTTGTGTTCAGAACGCGAAGTATTACGAGGCTGGAGACGCATTCTCGTATGAGGATGTGAAACTTAATAGCGCGGCCGATGATTTGACCCGTTGCGAAATGCTTGATGTGGTACTCACCAGCGCAGAACATAGTGCCGCTTATGGGACCAACTATACCGGCAGTAACAATTTCACGTTAGATTGCTTTGAAACCACATTTGAATATCAGGGAGAGACGAAGTATTATTGTCCGGCAAGAGTACTCGCTGACTGCATACTCGCAAACCTTGTGCGGTTATATGGTACTACTGATGGATTGCCTTATGATGGCACAAACAGCAAGTGGAAGATTTATATGGACGATTCCAAGTGCCATTCCGACGACAAGATAGTTTCGCTTAATGCGTGGACGGCAAGCCAGGCACTGGCTGAGATTAACAACACATTCAAACTTGACTATGTGGTACGAGGGAGAAACATAATAATAGGCGATGTGAGCGAACTGACATCGACCTACTCGGAGTTGTCGGATTTAATAATAGGCAATCTCACGGATGTGGATGGGGATGGGGATTTGTTCTATTTCGGCTATGGGAAAGGGAACAACAGCGAAGGTGACGATGGTAGAGGTCTGTTCCAAATAAAGAGGGTGGCGAACAGTGAGCAGCAGATAGTCACAAGATTGAGGGCTATGGGCAGTACCAAAAACATGCCCTACCGCTACTATAACAAGAATTATGCGTTACCTCAGACAATGTTTGTCTCAAACTTGCAACTACCCCAAACGTTTCTCCCCTATGACGGAACGGCTGAAAAAAAACCTGCGGACGAATATAAGAACAAGAAGGATGGCAACGAAGCCCGAGATAAAATATATGATTATGAGGCAGACGGTGTAACCCCGACAGGTCATTACGCCACAGATGGCATACATAATTTGCGGCATGTGTTAGGCGATAGCAATGATGCTTACATTGACAAGGACGATGATGCCGCACGTTGCGCAGAGGGTATTAGAGAAGCCAGCGCAAAGTGGGATGGGAGCGATAGCGAATTACCTGAGATATACCCCACTATAAAAGAGGGTACATATAAGCAATTAAGGGCGAATAACATCCCTGACCAAGACAGGAATAAGGGGCAAGGAGCATTTCCCCTATACGGTGACGATGAGAGGATTGACGAGCTACTTGATGTCGGACCTCTGTGCAACTATGGAGATGGCATTTCCCCGGAAGACGGTGAGATTGACACAACATCTGTAAAAGTCGAGACCGAGGTAAGCGCATTCACACGCACATTGAACAGCGCAAATATCCGCTTAGGGGACTCTTATACCGGGACTTTATTCTCGATAGACGACGTGCAGGACCCAGGCTCATATATCTACGGAATAACCACAACGCAAATCCGATGGGCAGGTGAGGTGAAATTCCAGTACAAGAAGAAAACTCAGACGAGCACACCTTACGCACGAGTTTCACTCGGAATTAGCATTATTATAAATGCCATTAGAAACAGGGACAATGCGATTACGGAAGTCTGTAGATACAGTCAGACGAAAACGCTAATATCGAGCAAAGATAAGCCGGCCGACAGCGACTACGAGACGCAGACTTTCGACATCACAATACCCAATTTCGCGAGTGGAGAGGGAGCTTGGAACAACGACCGGATAGAGGTATCAGAGCGAAGCCATATAGAGTGTACGCTCAGATTGTCGCTTGTTGGCACCAACAATGAGAAAGCCCTACCCTACTCTTGCACGCATAAACTCATTGTGACAGACAGCGAAAACACAAAAGCGAATATAATCTGGAAACCATACGAGGCTGAGAACACATATCTGAACACCCCATTCACCCTGTTTGTCAAAGACTTCGGAGTGGATTTCACCGCAATGGAGCCACTTAACGATGAGGAAATGGTTATTTCCATGATGAGTGGGCAGTGCATGGGGCGTGATTTCAGCGTTGACCTTAGCGAGACGAAGAAAGCAGTTGTAAATGGGAAAAAGTGCTATGAGTTACAGTGTAAACGTGCGAATGACGAGAGTCTTGGGGCATATTTCCCAAGTGAGAACAACAAGATTTTGCCGGGAGATAGATTTGTCGTAACAGGAATTAACTTACCGGATGCGTATATCCGAATGGCAGAGGTGCGCCTTTTGGAAGCCGCTACAGAATATCTTGCAGACAACAGTGAAACCAAGTTTACCTATATGCCGATGGTTGATAACGTCTATCTGCAACGAGACATAGATAAATGCGAAAAGAACGGAGATATAACCAAGAGCATATATTGGAGATTGTATTCCGGTATGCGTTTCGCATTTAGGGGCATACCCCAAAGCGACAATATCTTAGACCCACTCCCAATAATAAATATCACCATTGAGCAGGTCTCAATCACTTTAGGAGAAGATGAGACACCGCACGTTGAAGTAACACTTAATTCCGATATAGAGCAATCAACAACGCAGAAGATACAGACATCCATCGACCGCATCTATGGGAGTATTTTCAGTTCCGGCTCAGCGGGTTCGTCTTCGGCATACAATTCAATGTTTCTCCAGCTTTTGCAAACTGAGGGAGAGAAACGTTTCATATCCAAAATCAAAGAGGACACCGCAAACGAGCAAATCCAGTTCAGCAAGGGTGTCACTGGAGGGCCTTACGCTGCTGGTTTTACAGGAGCCGCAATACTGCAAGACGATAGTGGAAATTGGTTACACGAGGGAGATGCGGCTAAAATGCGCAAGAGTGTCACCACACCGACACTGATAGCGGATATAGTCCGCAACTCAGGTGAAGCGATTGCGGGTCTTTTCGGTTCAGGTTACATCTTAAAACAAGATGTTGATGGGGTATCAACCCTTGACGTGGATAAGTTGACCGTCAGGCAGACCATGCGAATAATGGAGTTGCTTATAGACAAAGTACGTTCCACGGGAGGTACGGTAGTCATCAGCCCCGCAAACGGCAAGATTAAGGAAGTGTCGGAAGATAATGGCGTTTATTCCATAACTTTTGAGAATGGGAATGAATTTGTAGCAGGAGACTTGTTGCGCTGTGCCACATTCAACGGCAGAAACCTAAAAAGTTATTGGGTGGAAGTGTCCGGGCTAACAGATGATGGCAAAGGAGTGCTCGTTAATGCGAGTGAGTTTGCCGATGAGATACCAGAAGCCGGTGACGAATGCGTGCAAATGGGTAACGCCACCGACACGTCACGACAAGGCATTATAGTTCTCAGCGCATCCGAGGGGGACAATGGCAAGCCCATGATAAACGTCCTTGACAAGGTGCAGACAAAGAACTTTTACGGTTGTTTGCGTGCCAGACTGGGTAGCCTTGACGATATATACGACACCTATTTCGGGGAGGAGCAGCCGCAGGGGTATGGTTTATATTCTGACAATGCCTATCTGAAAGGCAAGTTTGTGTTGCATAACGGTGACGACATCGGGGTGAAGTTCAACATCCTTGAAGACCGTGTGAGCAGTACGGTGCAAGGTGGAATCCAGATGTTACAGAACGGAGATTTCTCTGAGGGAATTGGTTTTTGGGAAATAGCAAATGACACGGCAGGAGTTGCGTATAGGGGTGATGTTGAAGATATTGATATGATATGGTTTAATGGTAACAACATAGTCCTTTCATCAAAACCATCGTTCAAGATTGAAGATGTCTATGGTAGGCTTACGCTCCACACAACGCAGAGAACGAGTTATTCTGAGGACTATATGATAAACAAGCCGGAAGACCATGCAAAGGTTACGTTGTCGTTCTGGGCTCGGACTGATGGCGGGCAATCTTTGACGGTAAGTTGTTGTGGCGTTGATGAAACCATTGAGTTAAGTTCGCAAGAGTGGACTAAAGTCACGAGGGAATATGAGTGGCATAGTGGTTCAGTGTTGGAGTTCGTTCCAGACAACGATATGTATTTGTCGGGGGTGAATTTCTATGTGCCGAGCAGTTCGCTGATAGAGCAGACTGCGGAATCAATCAGATTACAACTCAACGATACGGGCATCAACATTGAGGATAAGAAAATAACCCTTAACGCAGAAACCACGGAAGTTAGTGAAAACTTGGTGGTAAACAGATTAATGACCAACCCCACTGATGGTAATGCCCACATAGAAGCCGCAGGGAGTCTGATGAAAGTATTTGGGCTAAATTCCGAACAACCTAACATTGTCTTTGGTTTTGACTCTAACGGATATGCGGTGCTGAAATACTATGACAACAATGGTAATTTCTTGTATGACTTGGGACCAAATGGTATAAGAAAGGCTATTGCAGGTGGTGGGACACTATTCGGTGATACGGTGTACGAAAACACTTCAAATAGTGGAGAGCCGAGCATTAGCGACACACCAACTACAATATACCAGTATCTATCAGAAAAAAACGCTACTGGGGATTTTGTTATGGACTCCTACAACGTTATCAATGGGACGGACAAGGTTATTGCAACGGCTACGGCCTGTGATGGGAAGTGGTTTACGAGTGGTGAAGAACCCGATAATACCGATATACTAACTTATGATGACGAAGAAAGTGCTTATATAAACATCGTGACCGCTTCGTTTGGAGAAAAGATTGAAACCATTAGTGAGGTTGACTACTATGCAGTAGGATTAGTATATCCCAAAATTGACCCATCAACAGGGACGCAATATACCGAAGGATATAGCGAGTTTTGTGATGCGGTTGATGAGTTACTTGCTAAGACTGGGTTTAATGGAGCGACAATAGACTCTGATATTATCTACAACGGAGTAATTATATCTGGGACTGCGGATGAGAAATGCCGGTTGAGTGTGGCAATCAGCGTGTATGATGTGTTCAGTATCGCAAATGGGGTACGGACTGCTCCAGTCAGGGAATGGTGGCAAGGGGCGAAAAAAGCGCATAAAGATGTTGAATAAAAAATTAACGATTAAACGAAGAAGATATGACAACAGCAGAATTAAATGAAATAGCATCGCAAGTTGCGACAATATTAAAATCGTACGGTGATGACATAACCAGCCTTGCCGAAGATACAACTTATCCGTTCTACGCGATAGGGTTTAATGGGGACGGTAATTTACGCAAGTCTAATCTCGGCAACCTTGCAACGGCAGACAGTGTGGATGAAGCGAAAAAAGCAGTGTTCATTGATTTATGGAAAAACGCAGTCGGCAGTTATGGTGGGTACGATGAGAGCACTGGGCTATTTTCGCTCAATGGGCTGACAGACATTACCTATGCGCAAGCGGTTACAATCTATAACCAGACGAACCAGTTCATGGGCGCGATGCGGGGTGGCAAGTATGCCCACTGTACGTTCCGGACGAACATCCCGAACCGAAGCATATACAACAGCGCATCAAGTGTGAGTTACACCTACGCGTTCCGCAACAATACCGCCGTGGAGGTAATAAAAGGCAACTACGGCACAAGCGGTGTAACACCCACGACGCTGATTGACGCATTCTACGGCTGCACAAGCCTGCGGGTGATAGACATGGTGTTCAACTGCAACAGCATAACCACGCAGACCAACTTCTCGAACTCCGTTTTCGGCCGTTGCGCGGCACTCGAGGAAGTGCGCCTGAGGAATGTCCGCGTCAACGTGGACTTGTCCGCCTGCCCGAATATCAGTTACGAGAGCCTTGAATACCTGCTCAACAACGCAGCGAACACCGACAGGATAGACATCAAAGTCCATAGCACTGTGTACGACAAGATAGCAGGTACTTTGGCGGAATGGCAAAATCTTAGGACATTAGGACAAGCAAAAAACATATACTTTACGGAATGATGGAATACATACTGATAACAGCATTGCTGATACTTAGTATCGGCTTAGGCATAAGAGCGAAAACGCTCAGAGCGATAGCACTCGGCAGTCAGGAACAGGCACGGAAGAAATCCGAAGCCTTGCTCAGGGCTATAGAAGAGAACGACAGGCTTCTCACCGAGATAGACGAGTTAAAAGCCGAACTCGCCAGCGTAAAGGTGGAGATTAAGGCGGAGGTAGTGAAACCAAAGAGAACAACCAAGAAAAAGACAGAAAAATGACAAAGGTAAACTGGGAATCGGATATACGGTGTGCGGTAACATTCCTCATCAACGGAGTGGAGATTGCCGTGCCCGACCACGACTTCATGCTGAGGTTCTATGTGGAGGGCGGCACACGAAAATACGACTGCACATACAAGAACGGAGAGTACAAGAATTGCAAACCCAACGATGAGCGGACACAGATACAGTGTTTCCTTGACAACCACCGCTTGGGGTTGGGAACATTGTTAGTTAAATACTACGACTATGCCCCTGATAGCGACTTCACCGATGGAGATTACAGGACGGTAACACCCAGCGCACTTGACATAGAACTCGTGGAAGGAGCGGGTGACTATGCCGAGGACATCACGGCAGAGGTTATAGCCGATGTTGAGACGATTATCGCAGACGGCCGAAAAGTCATAGATGCGATGGACGATGTACAGGAGATAATCGACAAGGCAGGAGACCTGATAGACCTTAACGAGCGAGTAAGCCGGAATACGGAGAAGATAGCGGAGGTTGAGGGGTAGGCCGATACGTTGGAAGACCAGATGTCAACGATGCGGACAGAAGTCAGTGGACTGGGGACGAGGATAAGCGGTGTTGCGGATGATTTGCAAGCCCTTAATCTGAGGCTCAGTCCGCAGGTGGAGCAGAATGAGTACGACATTAACACGTTGCAAGAGCAGATGCCCGACAAGCAGACGAAAGACTATGTGGGAGGCTTAGGCTATGACGACATAACGGGTGAATACTCAATAGACCAAGCGACAGTTACGGCTGTCAGCGATGCTCTGAGCGCAGGTAAACACGCTTACTTGGTAGTGAGAGTGGATGCGGTGACACAAGACAAGATGGAAGTGTCGGTAAACACTATAGGTTCGGGATTCACCGCATACGGCAACATCAAGAAAGCCACGTTCACCGCATACGGAGAGGGGTTCAACCTTTCCGTCACGGATAGGTTCGCAAGGGTGGCAGAGAGTGGCAGTTACAACGACTTGAAGAACAAGCCTACAATTCCCACTAAGACTTCGGAACTCACGAATGACTCCACGTTTGAGCCACGCTCAGTAATTGACAGCCTTATCCGAAATGCCGTGCAAGGCAAAGAGGACAAGGGGTACACAGCAACCTTGCCTATGACGTATGACGGTTCGCAGTGGTCTTATTACCTGACCCCCGAAATGGTTGCGGCAATCGTTAATGCTCTGAACAACGAGCGTCAAGTATGGCTGAAAGTTTCGCTTAACGGAGTGATTGAGGAAACGAACAACTTTGAGTATGTCCGTCTGAGCATGATGAGTGCCGTTGGTTCGGACGTGTTGCTGAGAGGAGACGGCTCAATAGTGACGATATTGTGTTACACAAGCACCGCACCGAGCGAGAACGTTGAGGTGGAAGTGATGAAAACTGGTGATGCGCTTGAATATGCCTACAAGAGCGAGTTGCCCACTAAGGTAAGCGACTTGTCTAATGACACGGGATTTATTACAAGTTCCGCACTGCAAGGGTATGCCACTGAGCAGTATGTGGATAACATAGTGGGCAATATAGACACGGCATTAG
>CALAVE010000046.1 GCA_937892215.1 uncultured Porphyromonadaceae bacterium | reverse complement strand
GTTCGATCTACCGGAAGATGAAGGCCGGCCACCGGTTTATGACCGGTGATGAAGACGTGCCGTTCGCGCTTCTTTTGGCCCTCAGCGGCTATTCGGCGGATACCGCGGAAGAATTGACCGAAAACCTGTATGATCAGTTAAAAAGTGTTTACGGCGTCAGTAACGACACCCAGATGGCCAGTCATATCCTGGCGATGAGCATGAACGATCCTTACGGCGCTTGTGAAAGGCTGTTCCGGCTGGATGAACTGCTGCGGGAAAGAGATATCCGGATCCGTCACAACGAGATGGTTCCGGCCCTGTGCCTGCTGGCGAATCTGGAAGAAAATGTCGCAGAGTTGGCAGATGACCTGGCGGAAGTCATGGATTATCTTGCGAAGCAAAGCGGATATGGACCGTTGGGTTTTGGGTTTACCGACCGGTTTGTCCACGCGGCGCTTCTGGTGTGCAGCGAGCACTTTTTAAGCAAGGATTCACCGATCATGTACGCGATGTCGATCATCTTAATGATCCGGCAGGAAGAAGCGGTGGCCGTGGCGGCGGCCCGTGAAGAGGCGGCCAAAACAAGGGATTATGCCCTGTTGGATAAGCTTATGGAGCTGTCCGCCAAGTACTTGTACGATCCTAACGCCCCCAGCCGGAACGAGGAGGCCTATCTTGCCTTCTTGAACACCCTGCTCTCCGGCCCGCTCCCGTACGAGGCCATGCGCGCAACCCTTGAGCGCCAAGCGCAGCTTTGCGCCCTGAACAGGCCCGGGGAGCCTGCATCGGACTTCAAGTTCATAACCCCGGAGGGCAAAATAATGAGCCTCTACAGCGTTCAGGCTCCGGTCCTTCTTCTTATATTCAGCAACCCGGGCTGCCAGCTTTGCGCAGCTTATCAGGAGAACTTGAAGAAGAACCAACCGCTGACGGACATGCTCCGGAAGGGCTCCTTCAAGGTTGTGAACATTTATCCGGACGACGATATCCTGGCCTGGGAGACGTATGTGCGCAACTATCCGCCGGAGTGGCTTTGCGGCCGGGACCACCTTGGCGCCCTCTTCTCCGGAACGCTTTATTCCCTGCGCGCCATTCCGTCCCTGTACCTTTTGGACGCGGACAAGAAGGTTGTCCTGAAGGACGCCACCTACGAAGAAGTTGAAATGAAATTATACGATTTATTATTCTAAAACCACAATGTCATGAAGGCAGAAAGCAAAGTTTGGGGCACAGGCCCCGACGGAAAGGAAATAATCAAATACCGCCTCACCGCATCCGACGGCTCTTATGTTGAACTCTCTTCGCTTGGCGCAGCCATCGTCGCCGTTGGCGTGCCGGACCGCGACGGCGTTCTGGCCGACGTTGTCCTTGGCTACCCCAAGGCCGAGGATTATTTTGCCGACGGCCCCTGCTCCGGCAAATGCCCCGGCCGTTTTGCAAACCGCATCGCCGGCGGAACCTTCACCCTTGACGGAGTAAGCTACAAGCTGCCCATAAACAACGGCCCCAACCACCTGCATGGCGGCCCGCAGGGCTTCCAGAACCAGATTTGGGACAGTCGCCTTGTGGGTGATTCCACTGTGGAATTCCTTTATTTTTCTGCCGACGGCGAGGCCGGCTACCCCGGAAACCTCAAGGCCACAGCCCGTTACGAGTGGGGCGACGACCACGCCCTCAAGCTCACCTTCGCAGCCGTAACCGACGCCCCTACCGTCGTAAACCTTACCAATCACGTCTACTTCAATCTTGACGCCTTCAAGGAAAACATCTTCAACCACGAGCTTTGCCTGGCAGCGTCGGAATACCTGCCTACGGATGAAACCCTGATTCCTCTTGGCGACTCGGAGCCCGTTGCCGGCACGCCTATGGATTTTGTCAATCCCAAGCCCCTTGGCCGGGATTTGAAGACTGATTTCCCTGCGCTTAACTACGGCAAGGGTTACGACAACTGCTGGGTCGTGGATGACTACCGCAAGGGCGAGTTGAAGACCGTTGCCGTTCTTTCCTGCCCCAAGGCCGGACGTCTCGTGGAAGTGGCCACCACTCAGCCTGCTGCCCAGGTTTACACCGGCAACTGGCTCGCCGGTAGCCCGCTCAATCCAGAAGGACGCTCCTACAACGACTACGACGGTGTGGCAATCGAGTGCCAGGGCATGCCCGACGCACCCAATCACCCCAATTTCCCGTCACAGGTCCTCGCTCCGGGCGAAACCTACTCCCACACCATTCAATTCACTTTCAAAGTGGGATAAATCAACGTGATTTTTAGAACTAAACTCAAGTCAATCTACTAATAATTAGGTTATTTATTATTATGAAACCAACTTTATTCGTTCTTGCCGCCGGCATGGGTAGCCGTTACGGCGGTCTAAAACAACTCGACGGACTCGGCCCTCACGGCGAGACCATTATGGACTATTCCATCTACGATGCCATTCATAGTGGCTTCGGTAAAGTAGTTTTTGTTATACGCAAGGATTTCGAGCAAGACTTCCGTTCTAAAATCCTCTCCAAGTACGAGAACCATATACCCACTGAGGTGGTTTTCCAGTCGGTTAACGACCTCCCCGAAGGCTTCACCTGCCCACCGGAGAGAACCAAGCCTTGGGGCACTAACCACGCTCTGCTCATGGGCAAAAAAGTCATCAACGAGCCGTTCGCCATCATCAATAGCGACGACTACTACGGACGAAACAGCTTTGAGGTGATGGCTCGCGAACTCTCTTCTCTGCCCGAGGGTAGCGTGGGACACTACAGCATGGTCGGCTTCAACGTTGGCAACACCATGAGCGAAAGCGGAACCGTTTCGCGCGGCGTTTGCGAAACCGCCGACGGAATCCTAACTTCTGTCGTTGAACGCACCAAAATCGGCTACAACGACGCACACGAGATTTTCTTCCTCGACGAGAACAACAAGGAGCAGATTCTCGCTTCCGACACGCCCGTGTCAATGAACTTCTGGGGATTTACCCCCGACTACTTCAAGCACAGCGAGGACTTCTTCGTGCGCTTCCTCAAGGAGAACATTAACCAGCCAAAGGCCGAATTCTTCATCCCGTCGCTGGTCAACGAACTGGTGGAGAACAAGACCGCGCAGGTTCGCGTGCTCAAGACTTCAAGCAAGTGGTTCGGCGTAACCTATGCCGAAGACCGCCCCGCAGTCGTTGAGAAATTCGCGCAACTACACCGCGATGGCATCTACCCCGAGAAAATGTTCTGATAAGCAACATAACACTTATTTCAGAGTAGGCCTGAGTGTGCCGCTCAGACCTACTCTTCTCTTTATCCCCTCAACCACGATTGCTATGAGCGAAGTCCTTAATAAGCAATTCTTTGTCCGGAAACTGGACCAGTTCCTCGCTTCCGGTAATTTCAGGCGCACTCCAGAGCGGTACAAGGTCCTCGACGTTGTGCTCGGTTTCTCCAAGCACTTCTCAGTCGCCGACATTCAGGCAAAACTGCAGCAGGACAACTTCTACCTCAGTCTCGCCACCATCTACAATACGCTCCGACTTTTTGTCAGAGCGAATATCATCAAGTCCATCGACTTCGAAGGCGCCGACTCCACACAGTACGTCGTCAATGGCATCACTTCCAACGTTTATCTCTATTGCACCACCTGCGGCAAAATAAAAGACGTCAGAGACACCGACTTCATCACTTTCATGAACACTCGCAAATACACCGCGTTCAAGGCCGACCACTACTCTCTCCTCGTTTACGGCACTTGCAACACGTGCGCAAGAAAGAGAAACAATTCCATAAACAAAAAATCACCAACTAAAAAATCTCTTAAATAATGGCTAAAGTTAAACCTTTCCGCGGCATTCGTCCTCCAAAGGACTTAGTTCACAAAGTCGCTTCACGCCCCTACGACGTTCTCTCGTCCGATGAGGCACGGGCGGAAGCGCAAGGCAATCCCATGTCGCTTTACCACATCATTAAGCCCGAAATCGACTTCCCGCAAGGAACCCCCGAAGACAATCCGGAGGTCTATCAGAAAGCGCTCCAGAACTTCACCGCTTTCAAGCACAACGGTTGGCTCGTTCAGGACAACCAAGAGCAGTATTACATCTACGCCCAGACCATGGACGGACGCACTCAGTACGGTTTCGTCGTGGCGGCCAGCGTTGATGACTACCTCGCCGGGCGTATCAAGAAACACGAACTCACACGACGCGAGAAGGAAGAAGACCGCATGAGACACATCCGCATCACCAATGCCAACATCGAGCCGGTTTTCCTCGCCTTCCCACACAATCCCACTCTCGAAAACATAATCGCTGAAACAGCACAAAGTGAACCCGAATACGATTTCGTTTCCGAAGACGGTATCCGACACTCTCTCTGGTGCATTTGCGACCCCGAAACCATCCAGACCATTACTCAGGCTTTCAGCATCATACCATATCTCTACATCGCCGACGGACACCACCGAACAGCGGCAGCAGCCCACGTCGGCGAAGAGAAAGCCAAAGCCGACCCGGCAAGAACCGGCAACGAAGAGTACAATTTCCTCCTCGCCGTTTGCTTCCCTCAGTCGCACCTCAAGGTCATGGACTACAACCGCGTCGTAACCGACCTTAACGGAATGTCACAAGACGATTTTCTCACCAAGTTATCCGGCAATTTCACAGTTGAGGACATGGGAACTCAGGAATACCGTCCGCAGCGGCTCCACGAGTTCTCTCTCTACATCGGCGGCCGGTGGTATCGCCTGCAAGCCAAGCCGGGCACTTACAACGACTCCGACCCAATCGGCGTGCTCGACGTAACCATCTCGTCCAACCTAATTCTGCGCGACCTGCTCGGCATCACTGACCTCCGTACCGACAAACGTATCGACTTCGTTGGCGGAATCCGAGGACTCGGCGAACTCAAACGCCGTGTTGATTCTGGCGAAATGAAACTGGCTCTTGCGCTCTACCCCGTGACTATGCAGCAGATTATCGACATAGCCGACACCGGCAACATCATGCCGCCAAAGGCCACTTGGTTCGAGCCAAAACTCCGCTCCGGACTAATAATCCACTCACTCAAATAATCACCGCCACATACCTGCACAAAGAGCCCCGGGGATTTCTCCTCGGGGCTCTCTCAGGGGGCGGTGACCTACTCTCCCACTTTCGCAGTACCATCGGCGCGGTGAGGCTT
>CALAVE010000045.1 GCA_937892215.1 uncultured Porphyromonadaceae bacterium | reverse complement strand
AGATTACTTGAAAGAACTAATCGGCAATCTCAAATTTTGATGCGGTTGCCGTGGTCCCACACTGAATCGCTTGTTTTGTTTGCCGGAAGATGTTTTGTCGTTTTTTGTTTGTTTACTTTCTTGAATAATATCAATTAATTCTTTCTTCCCGTTTATAGTCACAATCAAAGAATGAGAACGCAAAAATTTACTTTTGTTTGGCTCAACTGTCACAACTAAAACTCCATTATCTTTTTCAGTTTTAATCCAAGATGGTTGGTTGCTATAACTTAAGTACCACTGATTGTCACTTAGAATAACATATTGAGTCCCTCCACTTGCATCGTATTCAAGCCTGTTTGTAGAGATATTCTTTTCTATAGGTGGCATAGGTGACTTTACTTTTGAGCCCTCTTGGGTAACCTTGATTCTTGATTCCAAATTATTTGCTTTGACATAAAAATATCCGGTCCGCTCTGGCCCATCATTCTTAGCGACAACGATAACAATCTTATCTTTTTCTTTCAGAATTGTGCCAAAATCCAATTTGCCTGATGTTAACCAGTCAAGATTACTGGCAATTGAAACTTCTTTTACACCACCTTCGGCAGAAATAATAATATTGTTTGTGTGTGGATACATGTATCCTTGTGCGGCATCTTGCTGAATATTAATTGTTTTTGATTTCGAGCCTTGTTTAATTGTGAAACTATCTTTGCGAGGAGACGTTGATGTGTTTTTTAATACAGTAACGCGTATTTCATTACCATCTTTAGCAATTCTGCACCAACTATCAGATGGATTAGATGAAATCTTCCATTGGCCACCTTTACTTTTTACTTTAATCGTAGCGGTTCCCCCGTTACTTCCGAACTCTGGCAACGTCTCAGGCTCCACCTCAAACACAAAAGTTTGTTTAGTGTTAACATTGTGAGTTTTCTTTCCTCCCTTGTTATTGCCAGTGTTCTTGCCAGTTTTCTTGCCAGTGTTATTACCTTTCGTTCCATTACCAACTTCCGCCTTCTTTGGTTCTACCGAATTTTCTTTTTCAGCCTGCGTTTTCTTGGGCAGGGTTCCAAGTTTTTGAGCATATACTTCTGTGCCAACAAAGATAATTGTTAACACAGACATAAACAATGCAATAAATCGTATTCTTTTCACTTCAATTGTCAGTTTGTTCTCCATCTTTTATTGACATATATTTCTCTAGTTTAAAATAATCTCCAGTACTTGGATATGAATCAAAAGTTTCTTTTGAATAGTAGCCGTTATAAATGAATTTCTCTTTTCTATTATACTTAAGTCCGCTCATAAAAAAATCTTGATCCCATTTTCCTGTCATAAGACTACCATCATTATAAATGAGATTTCCTCTTGCAGTGTCAGTCCTATAACCTTTTTCAAAACCACCAACATAATACATTCTGTCGTCCTCATCATCGTTAGGATATACAGCCATACCAACGCCACTTGGAAGGCCATTCTCCAATGGCCCTGAATACGTATAACCAAATTCGGGGTAATACTTATTTACGGCCTCACTTGGATACCATACGAATTTATATATCATGAATAACAAACCGATAAGTGCTACGCACGACAATACTATTGGCACATAATTTCGTTTAAGAAGTTGTAATTTTATATTGGCTATTTTAAGTGAACGAATCTCACTTCTAAGCTCTTCATTTTGCCTCTCTAAATCGGCTTTCTCTCCTTTTAGTTTTGAATTCTCTTTTTCTCTGTTATTGGTCTCTGCTATCTTTGTTCCTTCGGTACGTGAAATATGGATAAACGTGAATCCATTTGAGTAAGTTGACTTCAGTAACTCATCATTATCATCAATGTCTTTCATGTGAACAATTGAATCCACATCTCTTGAATAATCTTGTGCTGGTAGTTGCGCATAATCATGTACGTTCTCTATCCCAAGTCTCAAACGCTCTAAAACGTTTTCCACATAGTTGACATTCTTTTGTACCGTAAAATCTAGTTCTATAAGAATACCTGAATACCAAACAATCAGCACTCCATCGTTAGCAATTTGGTTAAGATAAGCCGCTATTATTTGATAGACAGATTTAATATCTGTAAATATTATATTGTTAACCAGAACGCATAATCCATAATAGCATTTAGCCGATTCTTTTTTAACAACAGCATAATACATGAGATTTCCGTTCCTTGCGATACATAATTGCCAGCCTTCTTGGGACTCTCGAATGAACTTATCAAAGACTTCACAATTGCTATTATCGCTTGGATAATAAGCTGTGGCTGAATTTGTTTTAGCGAAAAAGTATGTACTGCAATTCATCTCAATTTAGTTTGAATTTAACCACTTTATTTATATTGTCAACTTCGTAAGACGCAGCTCGATTCAAAATGTCGTTTCCAAGTAAAAGCGGTGCATTAGGATTATTAGTCACAATGGCTTGGACATCTGTACAATGAATTTTTTCTCCTATTGTAACATCGCTTAAATTTATAACCGTATTCAAGGTTATGTTTCCATTTGCATCAATAGAATTTGCCGCGCCCAAAACGTCCCCAGCACCCAATAACCCCTTGTGATACAAATAATTTGCATCGTTAAGTGTGATTGTTGCTCCTGAGCACCCACTATCTAATACCATCTTAACTATATGACCGCCATTAATTGTGACATTAATCATCTTTACGCCGCCAACCTCGGTATAAGGGATTGAAATAATATTTTCGTCTTCCGATTCATCCTCATTTAGTGATGTATATGTTGGCGGGTGGTATTTCTCTCCTTTGCCGCACGACGTAAGACAAGCACAAGAAATGACCAAGAAAGCTAATAATAATTTTATTCTAAATTTAACCATTATTTCACAATATAAGTTTTACTTATAGTATCTTCTCCTGCAACAGCAATAAGAGTTAGTTCTCCAGATGATTTTGTTTTGAGTTTAAAAGAACAATCTCCGGTACTGTCAACTTCAGCAATATTAGGTTGACTCGCCTTTATTACAAAAGATGATAAACTATCCGAATAATTTACCGTCTCTAGTTTACCGTAATATGTATGTCCTTTTTTCAGAATACTATCTGATACATTCTCTATTTTTATTTCGTACTGTTCACTTAAACTGGTATAAGATATTGATTCTGTTTGTGTAACCTGTTCTGTAGGTTCTTCTTTTGAACTACAAGTTTTAATCACGTAGCATATTAGCAAGAATAAAACAATAAAGACTATTATCCACCACTTAGATAAGCGGCGTTTGACTGGTGGTGGAGTAGGGTCTAGCCTTCCTCTTAGGCTAGCCCCATCGTTGTCTCTATTCCCTCCGACACCGCCAATTTCTATGTCCTCAACAATCGCTCTTATCTGTTTTAACCTGTCTTGTAATTCATTTATCTTTTGAGCGGATTTATTTTGCTTTGTTTTTCCTGCTTTGATTTCTTCGCTGAGCTCATTTATTCGGGCTTGCAATTTATTTTCTTTCTCTTCGGAAATCCGACGAAGTCTCTCTTTCTCTTCCCTAATAGAAATTTCATGGGTGTTTTGCATTTGAAGTATGGATGCTGACGGATGATTATCTGAAATTGAGACTTCGCCATGTTGCTTCAATGCTTCAATTATGGCACTATCATTGGCATCCGATGTATTTAACCGCTTTGCTCTGCCATTTGCCCTTGTTGTTAGTTTACAGAAATCAGAATCTGATAAAACTTGTTCAAGCGTTATCTTGAGGACTCCATTTAATATGTTATCCAATCTTCGCCCGATATCTCCAGTGAAGTTATCACTGCGGAATTTACGTCCACTTTCATCCATTAAGATGGGTGCGACTTCATTCTGCAGGAACACTTCAAGGAGATTCATCAGAAGTCGAGCTCTTTTACAATACACATTCATGCTGACAGTTAAAGCAATATAGCCTCTTCTGCCATCAGTCCCCACGATACCGTAATTGTCAAAGAGAGAGTAATAGTAATAATTAGAGCCACCTATTGCTCGTGAATGTATCCTAAACTCTGCGTATTGTTCTGTTCCGTTGTTATGTTCACCGGAGAATACTCCAGCGAAGTATTTATGTTGAAAATAATCTTTCTCTGAAGCCTCACCATGATATTCAAAGGCTTTTGGGTGACCGTGAACGTAATACTTAAAACTGTAGTTACTCATATTTGTCAAATGCTTTGTTTTATTAATCTCCATAAATTATAGGGGAAAGAATCATCTGCAGCTGAATACAAAGTTATTTCATTGCCGAATTCATCTGTTCCACGTGAGAAATCTCCGGTTTGGAATGGGATAAACATGCAGTCATAGGGCTTGAACCAGTTAATTATGGGGATTTTATTCTTAAACGCATTAAACAACCCGGGGTAACAGTCGTTAACGTCTCTCAGCGCTCCTTGCATGTTAACACGGCCCGGACCCATTAAGAAATTGGTCTTGTCTATTTTATTATAGACAATTATTATTTTGTCACCACTTCTCTTCGTTAACAACTCTGTTATGCGATTTGTGTATGTTGCTCGAGTAGATTCGTCAATCCAGTTCGGCTCAATAAACACGCACCATACTTTGCGATTTCTGGAATTCTTTATCTCATTGAAATAATGCGGATATTTTTTCTCAAGGGCAGTTGGGTCGAAATAGTATTCTCCGGGAGCCTCAAGAATCTGACATAATGACTTACCCGTGTTATTCATTATCTTAACAAACATATACTGGCTTGTGGGTGAGGCCGCAATAGGATCGCTTACAGATTGATTGAATCGGTCGCAGTCTCTCTGATATGCTTCGTCATATGACGGTCTGAAATTGCGGTCAGGAGCGATTCTATATCCATTTTCTCTAAGGTATCTCGACATCCGCAATAGCGTCATGGTCTTACCGCATGAAGGCGGCCCGAATAGTACTACTATTGGAGTGTCTTTATCGGTAATGGTCACAGTTCCATTAAGCCGGGCACTGTTTGCGTCCGAATCATAATTTCCAGTTTCGATAATGTTATCAGAATCTTCTTGTACATTTTCTACAGGAGTTTCTTGAACACGCTGATTGTTATCTTCAGTTGGATTGGTGGTAATTGGCATAATTATATAAATTTTAAGTTAAACATTATTTCTGAATCAAGTAAAAAAACACAAATGCGGATACATCCACAAGAAATGAAACCATTATGCAGAAAATGAAGAACAGAGTACTTCCGGAATAAGTTCCGTTAATGAACTCTATCCATAAGTCGTAAACACTTAAGATTTGGCTAAGTTTCGTTTCTGAATTAGTATAGCGTTCTTGATCCTCAGGACTAAGAAAATTAACGTAGTTCTTACATGTTTTCACCAGTGTATAGGCATTCATAAGTCTCCGGTCGTTAAAGTCATTTCTCACATCCTCGGAATTGTTAGCGTTCACTCCTCCTGCTTGCCATGCATCAACCCATGCGTCTATGTTTTTCTCTGCCAATTTTGCCGGAGTTACATACTGCTTTCTCATTGCAAATTGTGCGTTAAGAGTTGTTGCAATATTCTGCTTCTTTGTGCTTAAATGATCTTTAAAGATTTTTTCATACGCTTGGTATCTATCATGTCTTTCTTTCGCTGTAACTACTTGGCCAGATAGTTTGTCAACGGGGGAGATGACTAAAAGCGTTGATATTTCATCTCTTATTTTCTGAGCTTCTGGGCCATCACCCGGATTTGCCATATTTTCAATTTCAGCTTTTAGAGCACCTAATTTAGCCATTACATCATTTTCTATTTGCGCTTGCTGCTGGGTTATTTTGTTTTGAATTGATTGTCCGGTCTGTATTTGCTTGAGGTACCCATTCGTAGTTGTCTGCTCGTCATTGATGATATTGCCAATCACATTCCGATACAGGAATGTATGTGTGTTGGTTGGTAAACTGGTTATAATCCAGAAAAACAACAGGATAATAAGACCACCGCAAAGCATCCAGCCGCGATTGCTAAAGAACTTGTCTTTGTTAAAGGCGTTAGCTACCATTGTTGCGCCTATTGATGCAACAATATAAAAACCAATAGCTACCACATAGCATACAACTAAAGAAATTGAAGGCCATGTAAGATTTAGTGATTCTGCGGTTGCCCAGCAACTTACCGCTGCGAACGCAACATAAAGTATCACACATGAAAGTTTCAAATAATTAAATTGTCCCATACGGATTTATGTTTAATGTTATTAATATTATTGCTTTTTGGGAGGAATTCCATATCCATTTTCTTCCGGGTTTCCATCGATAAACATCAGAAGGAAACCAAAGAATGGAATGAGCTGCCACCATCCGGAATAATCAATATCGTGGCATCGTTTGCATCCTTGTGCCGATAAGAAATATAGGCTAAGACCAAATATTATCCAGAATAGAAATACTGAATTCAATGTAACGCTAGCCCATGCTCCAAATACATATAAAACATAGTAAATTATTATTGATAAGCAATATTCAAGCCTCCGAATCCTACCTGTAAACAACAGTGAATTACTGAACATTGCCGGTGGCTCATCTTCGATTAATGTTACTTTCGGCTCAATAACTTCATCCTTGAATATGCTTTCATTTTCCTCTTCCTTATTCTCAATATCAATCAGATTTTTGTCTAAGGTAACTGGTGCTATGCTTTCCGAATTTGAATTGTAATCTTCAGCATCGTGTGCACTGTTCTGTTCTGAAATTATCAGATTATCTGACTCCTTATCATTAAGTGAAGAATTAATAGAATCATAATCGTTTATGGTTATAATCCCTAATTCAAGCAATTCGTCTAATTGCTCTTTGGAATAATTGTTTATGTCGTCAAGTATTTCTTCTTTAGTTATTTTTCTCATAAGTCTTTTTTCTTTTTATGTCATTTGATACGCAAAAGTTAACACAAACGCACACAAAAAAGGAGTGTGGAAATCTCTCATTGGCTCCCGAGGTATTACCACACACCTTAATCACACAATATAGAGAAACCCACACCCTCTGACGGTGCGTGCATCCGCTATTGCTGGCTGTGATTATTCCGTTTGAAAGTGGTAATTTCGGGGGAATCGCCGTTAAAGCAAGATACAACTTTTACTTTTTATGTCTTAACTTCTGTCTGCTTATCTCATAGGCATTTCGTTTTGTATTGAGCAAAATTAGCAATATTTCTGCTATTAGCAAAGAAACTTATTTGCTTTTTTGCCTTATCTGCCTCAGATAAGCCTAAGAAGTTATCCGTCATCAGGTGCGAGCATCTCTATTATCATGTCGTTTGTCGTATTTTATTCTTCTGCAAATATATACTTTAATTCTCACTTTTCAAACCAAAATTAATTCTGCAACCTTGCAGAAATGATTTTTTTTCGGTTTGTCGGGCCGAAAAACTGCCTATAAACAGATTTTGTGTCGTCGTTTCATCGCTTCCGCACGAGGGCATGGCCTTCTAATGTGAGGGACTATTGGCTCGGGTGGGAGAGGGCGCGCAGGTGCATGTTCTCGCGCAGTGAGGCGCGGTAGAGCCATATTTCGCGCGAATGGTAGTTGCCTTCCTTGCCAATTAGGGGAAGGACGTAGTCGGTGGCTGTGTAGCCCTTGACTATGAGCAGACGCGACGCGGTGTCGAGCGCTACGGTGAGCCGGTCTTTCTGCTGCCGGTCGAGGGGGATGAACGGCGAAGGCTCGGTCTCGAGTGTGGCGGGTGTGCCGTCGGTGCGCCAGTTCACCGGATTGATGGCAACGGCACTCCGCGGCCAGATGGCGCATGATGCGTCGCGCACCGAGTTGTAGCAGATGGTAACACCGGTGTCGTCGGCACGCCGGGCCGGCCGGATGTGCGGGCACTCGTCGAGCAGGCGTTGCGGTATGGAAGCGCCTATGATGTAGGCTGCGGCCATGCGGCTGAAAGTGGTGTCGTCCATCTCGCGCAGCAGGTCCAGTGCTATCATGGCTCCCTGGCTGAATCCGGCCAGGATGAACGGGCGGCGCTTGTTCACGTGTGCCCTGTAGTGGGCGAAGGCACGCCGCACGTCATCGGTGGGCAGTGGCAGTCGTGCCGCGGTGAGACTGTCGTTCACAAACGACTGGAGTGAGCACTGGCGGTAATAGGGCGCGTAGAAGTTTAGCTCTCCGCTGAGCAACTGCTCCACACCCTCCATCTCGCTCGTGATGGGCGCGCGCAGGCTGTCGGCGTAAGTGTCGGCATAGTGGCATACGGTGCCGTCGCTCGGTTGATAGTCACCGGTTTCGGAGGAGGCTATGTAGAAGATATCGGCCGCGCCATCGCGGTTCACCGAGTACCACTGCGAAGCGTCGGCATAGTCGGGCTGTCGTGGCACGGCCTCTGCCTCGGCAACAGTGCCGCTGCAATGTGCCGCCCACCATGCCCACGATGCCGCTGCGCACAGAATTACTGCGGCAAGTATGCATATCGCTGATTGTTTCCTCATATTACATTTTGAATAGGGTAGAACTTGCTATATTGCAAAATTAGATAAAAAATCGCATAAATCCGCCAATATACGAGAAACGTTTTTCATTGGTCGCGGAGGCGGTGGCGTGCACGGCAACCGCATCAAAATTTGAGATTGCCGATTAGTTCTTTCAAGTAATCTTG